>CAZFJO010000205.1:0-2088 GCA_964518915.1 uncultured Saprospiraceae bacterium | reverse complement strand
AACTTGTCGCGGCTGCACATCCATCCCAATTCAGCAATATGCCAGGAATCACAGCTGCATATCTTAATGAGAAAACGGTAATCCAGGTACCTAGTGAAAGAAGAAAAGGAAATGGCTTAACACTAGAATTAAAAGGTGCAACGGGTAATAATCTTAAAAACGTAACGCTGTCAATTCCTCTAGGAACCTTGACTTGTGTAACCGGTGTATCCGGCTCGGGAAAATCATCCCTGGTCAACAGTACGTTGTATCCAATCCTTAGGAATTATTTTTACAGAAGCTTGCAGAAGCCGCTCGCTTATACTTCCATAGAAGGCATGGACAATTTAGATAAGGTGATAGAAATCGATCAATCACCTATCGGTAGAACACCGCGTTCTAATCCAGCAACATATACGGGTGTATTCACAGACATCAGAAAGATATTTTCTAACCTTCCAGAAGCTAAAATCAGAGGATATAAACCAGGACGATTCTCCTTCAACGTTAAAAGCGGAAGGTGTGATACTTGCGAAGGAGGTGGCAAGAAGGTAATTGAAATGAATTTCCTCCCAGATGTGCTTGTCAATTGTGAAAAATGCATGGGTAAGAGATACAATCGCGAAACACTAGAGATCATCTATAAAGGTAAGTCGATATCAGATGTTCTCGAAATGACCGTAGAGGAAGCGGTAAAGTTTTTCGAACACATACCTTCCATCTATAGAAAATTAAGAACGCTAGATAGTGTAGGTCTTGGTTATATTACCCTAGGCCAGCAAGCCACTACCCTCTCTGGTGGAGAAGCACAGCGCGTTAAGTTGTCTCAAGAATTAGCCAAGAAAGCAACTGGAAACACATTCTACATTCTAGATGAACCCACAACAGGTCTTCACTTTCAAGATATACAACATCTACTAGACGTTATCAATAAGATTGTCGATAAGGGCAATACCGTTCTTGTTATAGAACACAACATGGATGTTATTAAAATGGCAGATCATATCATCGATCTAGGACTGGAAGGTGGAAAAGGAGGAGGAAAGATATTATTTTCTGGGACACCAGAAAAACTCGCTAAAGTCAAAAAAAGCCACACTGCGAGATACCTTAAGCAAGAGCTATAGATTACATAGGGGCTAAAAAAGAGATTTGCCCCGAATACACTCTAGACCCGGAGCAAATCTTAATACACTTATACTAAGTGAAAATGAGAATTAAAACTATCTATCTAACATCAAGTTAAGTTTTAATCTTAAACATTTCAGGGTGCGCACCTTCAATCGTAAAGAAGTTGACATATTTTTTTTCGAGTATGTAATATAATTTACAATAAACACCCAACTTTCCTTTCAATATGGTTTAGAAGTTCATCAAGATCTAAACATTAAGAATGACTGCATAACATAGCCATTCCTACTATTACAGTAGTAAATCATCAATAAATACAGGGGGTGCAAAAAAAATTGCCCTTACAGCTCTCGATGTAGGGCAAAACAAGTTGAGAATTGAAATATAAAAACTATCTATCTATATCTTTGAAAACATCGTGCCAAGATCAACTGTATTTACAGACAAAACAAAAAGCAATCGCTGGCACAATAATTTAACTCTAAGTAAAAAAGCATGCGCCGATTAACACATGCTTTTCAAATTCAATTGAATCTTTAGAATTAAATCTAAATAGTCTAACGTACACTCTGGACTTTCAGGTAATTATTTCTTTTTTAAAATCCGCTCATATCGTCTCCAATGCAAAGCAGGATTAGTTCGTAGATGAATTCCATGGTTTAAGTTTTTATAGTTAGTTATTGATTACATAACAAATATAAGCCGTCATTCTTCTTAGACTTATAACACTTAAACACAAGAATGGACACATCTAAATCACACCTGTATGTGATAGAAACAGCCTTAACAAACTGTATAACAGTGATTTAAGGCATTAAAACAAACTTCATTCTTATAACAAATATACAATCCATTGTCACATGATAAAATATCATCATACTACAAAGTTGGACACACCTATTTAATTAGATATATTTGTGAGTAAACACGCATATGTCTGATAATCAATTAGATAATAGAACATGAACTCATTCGAAA
>CAZFJO010000204.1:0-7337 GCA_964518915.1 uncultured Saprospiraceae bacterium | reverse complement strand
CATATCTATTCTATACCCATCTAATGGCTCTGAGATGTACTTAACGCGTGGACTCAATGATGAAGAAAATGGCATTGTTGTTAAAGCAACACACGAAGATAACGATGCACAATTGTATTGGCATCTAGATCAAGAATACATAGGACAGACAACAGATTTTCACCATTTTAAAATAAATCCAGATCCTGGAAAGCATGTCTTGCGATTGATAGACAACAATGGAAATTCAGAGGTTCTTAACTTTGAAATTGTATCTCGGTAACAATGATACGTAAGATCAAAAAGGAAAAATTTATTTTTTATATATACATTCACATCCTAGAAAAAGAAGAAAAATATGCAAGAATTTCACTACCTAAATGGCGATATCGTTCACATAGATGACGCCCACATTCCTATCAATGATATTGCTATAGGAAGAGGGTATGGTACATTTGATTATTTTCAAGTGTGGAATGGTGTGCCTATGCATATGGATATGCATATCACTCGCTTTATGAATTCAATCCGACTGCTTAGATTGAATACGGAAGTATCTTCTTCTGAGCTGAAGGATGCTTTATATAAATTGCTAGAAAAAAACAACAATAACAGTGCAGGAGTTAAGTTGATTGCTACAGGTGGCGCTTCTGCAAATGGGTTCTCCGTAGGTGAAGCTAACATTGCTATAATTATGCAGAATTATATAGAAGCTAATCAGGACCAAGTAAGAGATGGTGTCCGTATTTTATCATATGAATATCAGAGGCTGCTACCTGAAATAAAATCCATCAATTACTTATACGCTGTGTACTTAAGTGATCAACTAGAAGCGGCTCAAGCCATCGAACCTCTTTACTATACAACTGATTCTGTAAGAGAAACTGCAAGGGCTAATGTCATGGCAGTTATCAATGGAAAAATTATTACTCCGCATGAAAAAATACTAAAAGGAATCACACGACAGACAATACTGGATGAAATAAATATACCATGTGAATGTCGGAACATCACTCTAGAAGAAATGAAGTCAGCAGATGAAGTTTTTCTATGCGGAACCACTAAACGAGCACTAGGTGTAGTTAAAATTGATGACCATGTAATCGGAGGCGGAAAGCCTGGACCCATAACTATGGAAGTAAGAAAGCAACTATTAGATATAGAAGCAGAACTTATAACTCAAGGTATTAAGTAAGCGCTACGCTGCTTGTTTTTTTCTGAGTGCGAACATGCCTGCAATCAACAATACACCTCCTATTGTAAGAAAGCCATACATCCACCTAGAAGATGATTTTACATATACCCTGTCCGTCTTACCGATGGGTATAAGGTGTGCCCAGTAATATGGATGTTGTTGTGATGGTGGAGCGCCATCGATGTATTCTATCTTAGCTTTCTGTAGAGCCTCATCGAGCTTCATCCCTGAAACCATATTACTCACCATACTATGAATTATGTTTTTAGAAGACATCTCTGAAGCCGACCAGATACTAGAGATCACCGTTGTATGTCCAGACTTCATAAACGCTTTAGTCAACCCTTGTACGCCTTCTCCTTTATAAATTTTTCCTGTTGCCGTATGGCATGCACTGAGTATGGTCAAGTCGTTTTCTAAGCCTATGGAATATATCTCTGACAGGTTCAACATGTTGTCTTCTGTCCTATCGTCGAATATGATCGATGATAATTCAGGGTATTCTCGACTGACTAATCCATGCAGTGATAAGTGGATGATGTCTGCGTTATCTGCATGTAATCGCAGCGCTTCACTGCTTGCCTCTTCATTTAAAAATACCTTTCCTCCGATCATCTGTTTCGTTTCGCTGACTTCGTTTTCAGATAAAGGAAGAGAGGTTAATTTTATATTACTACCTACGCCTCCTGAAGCACTGAAGTTCACTTCTAGCCCATCGCCATAAGTCGTACCGATTCCTAAGTATCGTCCCTTAATTTCATTGTCATCATGAAAAAACAACTGACTCGTATAGGCAGTACTTATTTTATATTTCCTAATAAAGAGTTCTTCCGATGGATCTGACAACACTTCGAAAGGAAGGTCATACAATCCACCATCTGGAATGATAAGTAAGGTGGAATAATCAGGCATTGTGTATAAGTCAGAAAATAAAACATCAGACAATTTTCTTCCTGCTTTATAAATTGCTTCA
The DNA here is from genome assembly GCA_964518915.1 of uncultured Saprospiraceae bacterium. GTDB lineage: Bacteria > Bacteroidota > Bacteroidia > Chitinophagales > Saprospiraceae > JABDLO01. Next base: position 5,190 of record CAZFJO010000204.1, on the reverse strand, counting down.
ATAGGTGATGTAGGATCTGAAACCCACTTCTTGAAATCAGATATTTCCATGTTTAATTCTGCGATATCCGGTATAGAAACACAATAGGCAGTATCGGCAGTTATAACAAATTTATAGAAGGCATTCTCCCCTTCAAAAAACTCTGTATACATTCCTTTAGTTGGCAACCCTTCTCTGATCTCCTCAATGGTCATGGGAGTCAAATATGAAGATTGCTCTATTGAAAAATCTTTATTCTTCTTTTTAATAGCCGATATTAATTCATCCAGTTTCGCTTGTGTATCTAGATACCTAGCCATTAACGAATCTTGGCTTGAGCTAACTGTTCTTAACCGCGGAAAAATTTCATTCATTTCGTCTTCATATACTTGAATGGTTTTTTTCGTTTCTTCATCGACATATTTATCAATAGCATTTTTTTCACTTATTCCGCTGAGCAATGAAATTGCTTTGGTTTTGCTAGAATAATAAAACAACTTATTCAGAATATCCTTAGAGCCTGTCTTAGCATATTCATGATAGCTATATTTAATAGCCTCTGAATAATTGTCTATGATGTTGCCTGCAACGTATAATTTAGAAGCTTCATTTCTTAAATCCAGAAGCATCTGTGTCATTACAGTATCTGCTTTATTGTATACATTAAATACAAGATCACTTGGTTTATCAGATGCTTGCAAGTAATCGGCCTTTATCATAAGTTGTCGAGCTATGGTAAAGTAGTCGTACACAATTACGTTATTAAGAATAGGGTTACCCTCCAGATCTTGTCGGCTAGGGTCATGGGTATATGCTATAGCCGTATCTATAAGGGCGATGCTTAGTTTATTGTCTCCACGCTTGTTTTCTACCGATGCCAGATTTTCATATGCGATTGAAATCAGATCTGGTCTCTGCTCCTCTACTCTTAATGAAAGTCCTTTTCTAATCATTGACTCTGCCTCAATCACTTGGTCTTCCTCTAATAGTAACAATCCTTTGAGTTCATATACTACTGACCTTAGTTTTGCTTGGGTACTTTCTGCAAGAAATCGAAAGTTATCTTGCTTTATTTTTTCTTCTAAGAAAAGACACAGCTCATTCGCTTGATCGAGGTTGCCTAGGTTTATCAGAGCAGATGCCCGATTTATAGAAATATTGATCTTAGATTCGAAGTCTACATTGTCTTCTAGCAATTCAGAATAGTCGTAAGCATCCGCAAGTATATTTTCAGCTTTTTGGTACTTCTTGGTTTCGATGAATATATTGCCTAGTTCGTTATATACTCGTAACTTATATTTATCAGACCTAGGGATATTAGGGAACAATTCTAAGGCATTGCGAAAATAAGTTTCGGCCTTATTAAAATCTTTTACCTCTTTATAGAACACTCCGATCTCGAAACTCTTCCTTCCTAGATTGTATTCTGTATAGTTAGGGCTTGAGCGGAAAAGTCTGAGACTGGTTAGGAAGTTCTGTTCCGCTTCTTCATACCGAAATTGTCCTTTATAACTAGCCGCCAGATTGAAAATAGAATTGGCTTTATCGACTGTGGTTGCTTCAGGACAGGACTGCCATATCGCAATTGTTGTATCTCTGAAATAAAGAATGGCTTTATCATAAGATCCTAGTCTATAATAAGTATTGCTGATGCGGTGGTATATCTTCCCCTTTATAAGACAAGGAAGGTCGTGAAAAAAACGAACCTTATATAGGCTATCTATGAGAGGTAAATTCTTAGCGTCCAGGCCTCTACCTGTATTCGATGTTAACTGATTATATACTTCTTCAGGGGAAGCCTGACCTAGGGATATGCCATGTGTCATCCCTATAATAAACCATATGAAAATCAATTTTCTCAAGAAGTATAAATTTAACTCCTTGGTTTAATAAAAGTGCTTTTCTACCATAGAATTATCGAGATTTCACAATGGGAACTTCTATGCTTACTTCACTAGACTTGAGGGTAAGCATATAATATCCTGGGACCACAGATTCTAAATTGTCTATTCTAAGTTGATTACCTGTCCAGCTCACTTCTGTGCTCCATACATTCTGTCCTTGAATATTGTATAAAATCGCTTGTGCCTTACCTTCATCTGAAGGTAAATCGTTAATCGTGATTAAATCATTAAATGGGTTCGGAAAAACCTCTACACTTTGGCTTCTAGAAGTCAGCAATCCTTGTCCGAATGGGCATGCAGAATCTAATATAGCCAATGAATTTATTCCATCCACATAGCCTCTGGAGCCTACATAATTATGTAGCGCAGAAGAAGGGTTAGATCCTTTCATCAATGCACACTTAACTTGATACGCATTGAATTCTTTCTGGTTGGTTCCTAGTACCGCAGCTATGCCTGAAACAATGGCTGCTGCCTGAGACGTCCCATCCTTGTACTCTATCCCTGATCCTAAGTCTGGTCCTGCAACCCTCTGTCCTAGTATAGCAAGGTCCACACTCCGCCGTCCATAATTAGAAAATCCACTGAGTGAGTGACCACAACCGTGCGATGCAACAGAAACAATATTGTTATGTAGCAGTGAAGCAGGAACTGTTGCTGTATTCCCGTTGTCGTTATTCTGACCATTGTTTCCAGCTGAAGCAACTACAAGAACCCCATTATCTTGTGCGTACTGCATGACTCTGTTTAATATGCCTGAAGATTGGTTTCTGCCAGGTACATGAGAAAAACTCATATTAATGATGTCAGCACCACTATCAACCGCGTCTATAATTGCCTTTAGGGTATGATTTAAGTAACCAGATCCATTCTGGTTGTGTGTCTTCCTTATATCGAATGTTACCATACTGTGATCCGTTTCTCTATTAAGAACGTCTGCCATAATACCTGCAAGATGGGTTCCATGACCATGGTCATCTGCAGGATTATGATCGTTATTCACATAATCATATCCAGAGACAACCTCCATTGAAAAATCGTAGTCACCACTATTGTTGTCTGATGTACTAGAAATTCCAGTATCAAGTATCGATATTTTTATCCTTGATTCCCCTTGTTCTATAAAATAAGAAAAATCATTCTGATTACAGTTTATACTAGAAGTCAGACTAGGATCGAGGTTGTTTTCATAGTTATAAGAAACTTCATCAACCTCTGTCGTTGTACCTACTGATGGTAAGGTCTGGTCAATATCTGTAATTACATTGCCATTGGGTAAGGTAAATGGAAATGAATCAATGGTATATGCAGCAATTCCTGCACTATAATTAATCCAGTCCGCTTCCGAGTTAAAACTATTGGAGATTTTAAGCGAACTAAAAAAGACCTCAGAAGAGGATAGTTCATCATTAAAGGAAACAAGGAATTGATTTTCACTGTACTCAAGTGCTTGGGCATACATCTGGCTTGATACCATGATACATACACAGAAGATAGGTAGTATTGTCTTTTTCATGTAGGTTCTGCTTATAATTAAGCGACTAGCGCTTCAATACAATATAAGCGCATTCTGCACAAAACGTGACAGATATTCTGATAAAAGGTGGAGAAAAGTATAAAATATACGTTCTCCACCTCATAAAAAAGACAATTTCTTCACCTTATAGGTCCTCCAAAATCTAATATAATTATGCCATTCTCCATCTCATTACGAGAAAGTATGGTTACCCTGTGAGTCTCTTCGGTATACCATATATAATAGGTAAGGTTGCTCTTCGTGACATAATTTATGTCACAATGTGGAGAAAAATTGCTTATAGTACTGGAACGTATAGTTACATGCATCAGTCACAGAATTACATACATTCTTCATCTCAGTTGATGAGAATGAAAAGAGAGTTGGAAAAAACTTATATCTTTTCCATTATTAACTCACTGATGGAGTCCAGTGGCTGTCATTATAAAGATGCACAATCATGTGCTATCGATATCATACAATCGCTGGTGCCAATCGCTGTAGAGAAGAATGACATACATGCACTCACGGTGAAAGGTAAGCTGAATAAGCTGATCCGAAAAAAGGCAAACGAAATAAAATTGTTCCAAGAAAAAAACTTTAAGTTATCCCAGCACCAATTTACAGATCTTGTCACTGCTACACAGAGAGGAGATCTAGCCCTATTCGAGCATGCATTCTTAAGTCACTTCAATCTTTGTGTCCACTTTCTTAAGAAAAAGTACAACGCAAGCCATGATGATGCATATGACATTACAATGGATACCATGCTTGATTTCAGAAAAAGAATTGTCGATGGAAAAGTTACTTATGGAAATCTGCGCTTCCTATTTACCCAGATGGCCTCACAACTCTACCAGAAAAAAATAAATAAAAACCATACTGTCTCTCTCGATGGGATTGAGTTAGAAGATAAGATTATAGAAATCGATAAAGAAGGTTTAGCCACACTAAAAAAAGCCTGGTCTAAACTGAGTGATTCTTGCCAAGATTTACTCAAGAAATATTTCTATGGTAAAATGAAGCTAACTGAAATAGCAGAAGAAGAAAACAAATCAAGTGCAGCCATACGCAAGCAGAAACAGAGGTGTGTAGCCGTTCTTAAAAATTACTTTACCCAAAATATTTACCCCCAGAAAAACCCGTTATAAAAATGAGTACAATGAAACTAATTAATGATTTAATTAAACATCCCCTGCCAGAAGAGGAAGAGGATAAAATTATGGAGAAACTCATCGTTATGAATGAAAACGATGAACTCAGAACCAAGTGGAATGAGGCCTTGTCTAAAGAAAAATTCACACAAGAACCCATCCACAATAAGCGCGTTTTCTCTATTAAAAGAATGCTGACAATGGCTGCAAGTTTACTTATACTGGTTACTGCAGGATTCATATTATGGCCGAGTTCTCAGGATAGTATAGGTGTTTTTCAAGGTGCTTTATCAGACACGCATGCTTATCATCCTGGAAATACTAAGGGAGAATCTGATTCATCACTCCGCAGCAAGGCCATCATCGCTTTTAACGAAAAACAATTCAGGGATGCTAAAACACTGTTCTCGTCTATCGACGGAGCAAGTGAAGCAGATGATTTTTACCTAGGATTATCGCATCTCTATTTAAGTGAAACTCAAGAAGCGCTTGCAATATTTAAGCAATTCGATGAAAAGAGCATGTACAGTGAGGAGGTTTCGTGGTATTCAGCAATTGCTTACGGAATATCTGGAAAAGATGACCGTGCTATAGAGATTCTCAATAGCATTTCTCAAGGACATTATAAGTATAAAGA
>CAZFJO010000203.1:0-7352 GCA_964518915.1 uncultured Saprospiraceae bacterium | reverse complement strand
GAGACTTTGCCTTATACCTTTCCTTTATACGGAGAACAATTTATGGGAGATTAACTTGGTTATATCCACATACATTCTGTAGCGAATGTCATGTTTTTTCTAGTATTGCTTCATATTCTGATTCGAAAATAGGAAATCTATGGGACTCGGTATACAGATGTGTTTGCTATTATGCAGTAGGGGATATTGTATGCCTTAACTGTATAAGAAAGTAGCATCAGTGATTTAAGATTAATCGTTGAGTGACGAGACTACATGATGGAAAGTTGAAACTACTTTTAACGCCTTAAATGTTATTCAGAATAAAGAATACTTATTTCCTATACCTTGTGTTTTGTACCCATTTTATTTTCCCTCAGAGTTGATGCCAGCAAGCCCAGCGAAGGACCATCGTTTAGGATCGTCAATTACAGGATGCCCCTCTTCAGTATAACCTGTAAGAAAGTCTTTTTCTATTCAATCATTGTAATGTGGATGGCGATTGAAGTCAATATCTGAGTCTCCTGGCTTGATCATCGTAGCCTACCATCCATGCATGCCTGATCTGTGATCTGTGCAGCGGTTTCATTTATTTTTAGATAGGCATCGAATCTGATCGTGCTTACAGCCTCGGATCATGCTATGCTGGTTTCTCCATCACAGCTGAGCACAACAATATAAGTCCGGTTGTTTATGTCATTTTAGTCCATGTCTGGGTATTTCTGTAAAGATGAAACGATATGCTTTTAAGGAGTTGATGTCTTTATTAGATTCGTAAAGTCATCATAAGAGTGAGATTTCTTTTTATTCTATCACTATAGTAAAAGGTACGACTTTAATCATATAGCAGCATAAAAGACTGTGCTATGGGGGTATGCGCTCAGTGGATCTATAAGTTGAGTGAAGTTTTATATGATTTAAATATCTAGACTGTGTAGTAGGGGGGAAGTGTAGCCATTTCTGGCAAATGAGAATGTCCACTGTCTAAAATGGATTCGTTCTTATATGCTCAACCTGCTTGATTGATGGACCGGAAAATACATCCATATTTTATGGAAAGAACACTTCTTCACTTGAATTGGCAGATATAATTATTCATTGGTTAGATATTGGTTAACTTATGCATAAATAAAGTGAATATGAAAAAGAACTTACCTTATGGTTTCTGCATTACGATGTTTTTACTAAGCACATGTTTTGCACTTGATGCTCAGGTACTAGATCGATGGCAGAGAGATGTGACAACACACGGTATATTGTTACTAGATTGGGAGGGTTATATAGGTAACCCAGAACCTAGGTACACCATCGAACCTCCACTAGACATGAAGTTTCCGGTGACAATGACCATAACCGTTCCGAATGCACCTGAGGTATATCTTTATGGACCTTGGGACTTCCCTAGAGAGCGTTCCATGCATAGTATAGATGGTCCAGAATTCACCTTTGTTTTTAATTTTAGTCGTGATCTTTTTAATTTCAGGATAGGTGTTAATCCTGATCGAGATTATGATGACGATGTGTATATGATGCATATTTTGTTTTTTGATGGTACCGACTCTCTTACAGTTGAAACGCCCATTCAAGTGATTGATCAAGATTATGATCGTCCATCTGAATTTAATTTCACACTGGATATATCTGCTGATACGATTTATAATTTTTACAGAGATAACCCTGAAGCCGCTCCTTTAATGCAGCAGATTATGGATGATGTGGCTTATTATCTTACTGATCAAGGTGCAGATCCTGTTCCAGCTGGTAGCAATACTACCCATCTTTATTTCGCGGGCGAAGATGGCAGCAGTGAAAATGTTTTTGTAACGAATAAAGAATCATATACTGGGTCATATATGTATTCTACTTCATGGTCACATGGTAGTAACCCTAATGACATCTGGTCTACTGGATCAAGTTCTAGTGGATTTCTGACAAGCAATGGAAATAGATTGAATATATACGCTGGAGGAAATGTTCGTCCACATCCGATCGGAGATAGAAGTGCTGTAAATACGACGGGATGGAATTACAATATAAAAGATGACGAATGGTGGACAACAGGTATGCCTTTATTTGGCGAAAGCCCTACGGGTTGTCCTAGTGGAGAAGCGGAGTGCAACTATTACCACGTAAGTTTTTATAGTGTTATGAAACATGAATTAATGCATGCTGTGGGTTACAATACAACATTTCCTAAGTGGAGAGCTTATGCCGATTCTCCGCAATTCTGTATCAACGATGAAGACCTCATGTCTTATACTGGACGGTGCAGCCCATTGCAAGATCGGGTACATGCTTGGGATCCAGTATTGCACCGCAGAGAATGGAATCAAGGTGTAGAACTAATTGACAAGTTCGAGCTGCTCGTTATGCAAGCAGTAGGGTGGGAACTAAGAGAAACTACTCCATTTATAGGATTAGATATTGCAACTGATGGATTAGAAAATGGTAGATTAAATGAGGAATATTTTGATATAGTTGAAGTAACTGGAGGTGTGCCGAATTATCATTTCTCTATATCTAGTGGCTCCTTGCCTCCAGGCTTAATTATCGATAGCTTTACTGGAGAAATTTCTGGCACACCGACATCGGATGGAGCTTATTCATTTACAATATTGGTAGAAGACAACGATGTAGACAACAACATAAAATCTAATGGACAATTTAGAAACTTAGAAATAACGATAGGAACTACATCTAGCGTCGATGTCGGTGTTGTATCGAATAATTTTAATCTCCATCCCAATCCTTCATCCGGTAATATCTATCTAGAAGTAAAAGAATTAAATGTAGAAGACCTGGATATAGACATTTATAACAGCCAAGGTCAATTTATAAGAAAAATGGATAAATCTAAGAATCGATTAATTGAAATTCAACGCAATGATCTTATTGCTGGGCAATACTATATAAGGATACATAAAAATGGCTCATTGTATCATATTGAGTCATTTATCCTAACAGATTAGCAGAACTGGATATACATACTAAGGATGGATCTGTTTTATGAAATATGGGGTAATGTCGATCGACTCAAGAACTATTGCTGTTTTGCTTAAGATCAATTTAATACACGTAAGCTATCTTTTTAACAGTGACTACTTAAAGTATTTTTTAAAAGTAATTGAATCAGATATCATGATATTCTATAGAAAGAGGAAGGTGATTTCATTCTTATCTTAAGGGATAACTACATGTTTTAACGTTCAGCATAAGTGAGTGTTAAACAGCCATTCATACTGTATTCTAAGTTGTTATTTAAAGGTCAGTAGTACAATGGTTTTAATCATCCACTTTGTTAATGCTGATTCGTTAGACACACTATTTTCTTTAAGTCTAAAATTTCCAGGATTTTTAATGGACTGAATCGGTTTAGGTGTTTCAATTTGTTTATTTGATTGAGTATTCTTCATTGAGCATCTTGAGAGGCTCGACAAAAATAATAAGTGTATAGTCAGTTTTTTTGTTTTTTCATTGTAGCCAACGTTAGCCGATAAAAACTGGACGCCATCGCTAGCCAGTCGCTTTAGTTGATCCATGTAGTCGTATTCCTGTACCCAACTATACGTTTACTGCATGATTTTTTCCTAATTTTGTAAGGAGCAATCGTAACGTGCCATGCCTACATTTGGAATCCTTGATCTGATCCTTCTTTTAGGTATTAGTCAGGGAATATTTTTGGCTGTGACCCTGCTTCTAATTAGGAATAAAAATAAGGCAGCCAATTCTATACTTTCTTTATTTCTTGCCTTAGCAGTAATTATGCTCTTGGGGCGATTTACCTATGTCAGATATACAAATCATCCGCTTCTATATAGACTGGCTACATGTGTAGATAGCATCATTTTCCTATTCGGTCCGATTCTTTATACTTATGCGAGAAGGTTGGCTTTCGATGAAGTGCCACGATTTCGCCTATCTCTTAGGCACTATCTACCAGCTATGGCACACGTTGCCTTCGTACTATACACATTTTCGTTCTCATTAAAAGACTATTACACCTTCTCTACACAAGGTGGTTTTTCATTTTATTATCTGTTGATAGAAGTAGGAGGCCTGCTGTCTAATATCTTTTATGTATTCCTTGTATTGCGGCTGACGCTCTTGTATCGTAATGTCGAGGATGATAACCTTTCTTATCGTCAAGAGGTGGTGGTGTATCTGAATGCTATAACATTTGCGCTAAGCATCTGTCTACTACTCTGGGGGATCAGCACAGTTAGAAGTTATGTATTTCTAAAATACTCAATCTTATTTAACTATGACACCGTCTGGATACTGATGTCTTCAATCATTTATTTAATTGGATTCTATAGTTTGAAACAACCCGAAATCTTCAGAATGCCCAGACAGACGCCTGCCTCAGAGATAAATAATATAGGCCATAATGAAGAACTGAAAAATCGACTACAACCAGATGCCACAGGAAAATTGGTTGAGGCGTTGGAGCGCTTGATGGTAGAAGAAAAAATCTACCTCAATAATAAGTTGACATTGCAACAACTCTCAGAACTCTTGGAGACCAGTCCGAATGATGTGTCTTGGTTATTGAACAATATTCATAAGTGTGGCTTTTATGAGTTCATCAATAGATATAGAATCAATGACTTTGTCGAAAGGATAAAGAGAGGAGAGCATAAAAAGTATACGTTACAGACGATTTCTATGGATGTTGGTTTCAATTCTAAATCTACATTCAACAAAGCCTTCAAAGCCTATATGAACGAAACCCCGAGTAGTTTTATAAAGAACTTGGCAGTATAATTCTTGGCTCATAATCACATCAATTTTTTCGTTCATCTGTACCCATAAAGACCTTAAGCCTTCTCATGGTACCTACTTTTAGAGTGAACAAATCTTAAAAGTTATTATGAGAAAATCAATTATTCAATATCAAGCGAGTTTATATTTAGGGATTAGTATGATGGGCTTTGTTACCTTAATTGGTGCCTGTCAACAAGGAGGAATGACCACGGAACCTATAGAACCTGATGTAGAAATTGTCGATACTATTAAAATTGAAACACTCCATTCCAATTTTCCTGCTAACGGGGCAGTATCGATAGATGAGAATGGAGATGTTTATATTTCTGAATATGGAGTATATGAAGGAACTGGAGGTAATGGTACCCGAATCTTCAAGATGACATCAGAGGGTGAAATCTTGGATACATTGACAGATCTATCGGGACCGATGGGGACTAAGAAAGACAGTCAGGGAAACCTGTACATCAATAATGATAATAATACAGAGCGAGGTATTATTTTAAAAGTAATGCCAGATGGAAGTCGCAGCGATTTCGCTACTATCCCTGGGTGGCCCAGCAGCATGGCAATGGATGCCGATGATAATATTTATGTTTCTAATTATAGTGCGCCTACTGTTCATAAGATTACGCCAGAAGGAGTTGTATCTGAATATGCCAGAGACGAAAGGCTGAATGGGGGAGTGGGTATAGACTTTGATAGTAATGGGAATCTTGTTTTAGGTAATTTCTTCAGCGCAATGATTGTTTCGATATCACCACTTGGCGATGTCAATGAGATTGTTACAATTCCTAATGTAGTTGTACAAGGCTGGGGTCTAGGATATCTTACCATTATTGAGGATAAAATCTATACTACCGGTATAGCGGTTAGTAAGGTCTATCAAGTTGAACTAGATGGACGGGTGAGTGTGTTTGCGGGAGATGGTCAAGCAAGAGTCGTTGACGGACCTCTACTTGAAGCATCGATTAGTAATCCCAATGGGATCGGATCTGATAAGAAAAATAATATCTTATACATTTCCGAGTATGGTCCTAATGGTGGGATTAGAAAAATTCAATTGTAATATTCTACTCAATTAGCAATCCAAAGTGAAGGATGATCACTCCTAAGCAGGACTAAAATAAAAAGCAGTATGAAGATTATACTTTTAATGTTCTTATTCGGACCACTATCTTTATGCTCACAACATAAAGGAATCAATGGAACAATTACCGAAGAAATCTTAAAAATGGATAGTTTGGTTTTTGTAGAAGCTTTTAATAAATGCAATTTTGAAATCTTCAAGAAAATAATGGTTGAAGGAATTGAATTCTATGATGATCGTACTGGGCTAAATACAGATGTTGATAGGGAATATGCCTCGTTCAAAGATAAATGCGCTCAACCTTTTACTGTTACCCGCAAGCTGATTGAGCATTCTGTTCACAAGCTAGGAGACTATGGTGCAGTACAGAAAGGGACTCATATTTTCCTCAATAATGAAAAAGCAGTACAAACTGCTAAGTTTATTACTATATGGGAAAGAACAAAAACATCATGGGTAATTAAAAGAGCCATCAGTTATGAGCATAAGGACCTCTAAGGAAAAAAAATATGTCGTGTTTTTTCATTCGTTATTCTGGCAAGATTTCTTGTTTCTAGAAATAGCAGAAAATAACTAACAATAAAGCAATTGAACGAGTTCTAGTAGGTTTAAAAGTATGAACTGGAAATAATCATTCAGCAAGTGGCTTAGATAGATACTAGGATAAGCATTGTCGTAGCTGCATATTCATTCGACACGACAATATCATCACTTCTGCCAATATTTATGATTGTTCCTTCTTTAATTAAAACTATTTATGATTCTCTTGATTGATTCCCTGTGCCATCAATTGTTTTAACAATTGACTATGCCAGATTTGAAGGATCTATTGAAACAAAACTTCTTGTATAATCTGATAGTGGGTTAGTTTTAGTCACTTTACCTTCATGCTGTGCCATTGTACAGCCAGTTAAAAAAACCAATAGTAAAGAATGTAGTAGAGTTTCTATTCTCATTTTTATCTAGTTGCCGGTAACGGTTTACATGAATGTCGTGTGCCCATCTTACACATGAACATTTTATGTTTTATTAGGCACAGTTTTTTATAAATTTTGAACCACTTTCAAACAAAAGATAATATCTAAAGAACCTTCCCTAAAAATCATAACTTCCTTTCCTTCGGAATCAGTTATAAAAAACCTGTCAGGTAGATTATTAGGCAGTTCTCCCGAAAAAGTTTTTACAAAAGCACAAGCCGTTAAAAAAGCTCCTAAATCTGATGGGTGACTACCATCAGTTGTAAACAACTGAATATCAGGTCTTAACTTCATTGCCGATTTCCAAGCTTCGCCAACCAGTACAAGTCCGCAATCACTTTCTTTTGATGCTTGTCGAAACGTTTCTGTTATTGTTTCTTGATATTGTGGAATTTTCTGAGGAGCCCAAGTGACATATAAATACGGTTTTGCACCAGACGCTTTCACTAAGTCAGTTAGCTTTTTAGAATACATGAGAAACTCTTCTTTTCCCTTAACAGCTTCCTTACTTTGTCCTTGTAATACAACAATATCGTATTTTC
>CAZFJO010000202.1:2192-7466 GCA_964518915.1 uncultured Saprospiraceae bacterium | reverse complement strand
AGCCTCTCTGATCGAGAAGCTCTGTATTGTTATCTTGAATTAACTTGAAACTAGTTTATCACTCCCTCCTTATATCAGATCGAAAAACACCTTGAGTAATCCGTACGGTATCCGGAAATTCTATATTTGTATCCGGATCTCTAACCTTAATCAGACTCATTTGAAATTGTCCTTCGACAAAATCATTTTCCAAGTCAATTCTTTCCAACTTCAAGAAATTATCTTCTTTTTCTATTATTTCATAAACTGCTCCTAGCACATCTCCATCTGATAAACTCGTGTTAAAAAAAACATTCGCTTCAAGATTTTCATTTTCGAGCAAGGAATCATCCGTTAGTTTGTAAGTTCCAATTTCAATAGGGATTTTCCTAATTGCTAGTGATTCTCTTATTTGATTAAAAGAATCAGAACCATATCCCTCAATGCTATAAAAAACAGGGTTCACATTACTGGCATGCACATAATCTGCTTGCCATGAAATTCCATTGATGTACATATTGATAAAACAAGTATCACATTTCGGAGGGACTTCCTCTTTCTCACAAGAATATATGAATGGAAGGGTAAAAATAATCAGGATGTAAAATCTACTTTTTGATAATAACATAGGATTGATTTAATTCAGGAAATGATATAACATATTCACTTTCTAAAAGCTCAGGCAAGACAAACCTTAATATTAAATCCAAGATACTAAAGTCAACTATTACAATCAAGTAATTAAAACAGAGCCTCTCTAATAGGGAAGCTCTGTATAGTTATCTTGAATAACTTGCAACTAGTACATATCATCCTCTCCAGATATCAGATCGAAAAACACCTCTTCTAATCCTTACGGTATCCGGATATTCTATACTAGGGTCAGGGTCTTCAGTCTTTATTAAACTCAACTGGAACCTACCTTCTATAAAATCATTTTCTAAATCAATGGACTCTAAAACCAAAATATTTTCCTCTTCATTATATATTCTATACTTAGCACCAATGACATCCCCATGTGCTAAGAGCGTTGTAAAACTACCTGCTATTAGATCATTTTTTTGAAGCGCTATGTCCCAATCTACAATATTATAGCTTCCTAACTCAATTGGAATTCTCCCAAAAGACATTGATTCTCTTATTTGATTAAACGAATCAGAACCGTGTACCTGAAGATTGAAAAAATCAGGGTCCACATTATCAGTTCTGACATAATCTGCCTGCCATGAAATTCCATTGATATACATATTGATAAAACAAGTATCACATTTAGGCACATCCTCTTCCTTTCCACAGGAGGCAGATACTATGCATACCGAAAGTAGTCCGATTAACAAATAAAATCTATTTCTTATTGATGACATAAGATTGTTTTAGTACAGGAAAAGAAACAACATATTAACTTTCTAGAGACTCTGGGAAGACAAACGTTAATATTAAATCCAAGATATTAAAGTCAACTATTACAATCAAGTAATTAAAAAAAGAGCCTCTCTAATCGAGAAGCTCTGTATAGTTATCTTGAATAACTTGTAACTAGTCTATCACTCCCTCCTTATATCAGCTCTAAAAATACCTCTTGTAATCCGTACGGTATCTGGAAATCCTATAGAGGGGTCAGGGTCATCGACCTTGACCAGGCTCATCTGGAATCTGCCTTCAACTATATCATTTTCTAAATCAACATTGTCTAGGAGTAGAAAACTTTCCTCTTCATTAATAACTTTATAGATCCCTCCAAGTACATCTCCATCCGATAATTTAGTACTAAACGTTCCTATTATCTCGTCGCTTTGTATAGATAATTTTGATCTGTCAACAATTCTAAAGGTTCCAACTTCAGGTCGAAGTTTTTGAAAAGAAATTTGCTCTCTAACATTCTGGAATAAATCAAAACTGAATGCAAGAATATTCATTTCATTTGTTTCAAAATAAAACGCATGTAATTTATCTGCTTGCCATGAAATCCCATTGATATAAGCATTAACAAAACAGGTATCACATTTTAACAGAATTTCTTCCTTTCCACAAGAAGTAAACATTGTAGATAAAATAAATACCCATGTTAATAAATAAAATTTATTCTTTAATGATGACATAAGATTGTTTTAATTCAGGAAACGAAACGATATATTGACTCACAGGAAGATTAGAAAGATCAATTTTACTCATAGCTGATGTACGCATAACAAGTTTACCTGAAGTATTGTATATTTCTATCTTCTGTGGAAAAGACACTCCTCTTATATTCAATTCATCTCCAGCAGGATTAGGAAATAATGAAATTTCTTTTTCTGATCTTGTGATTATCGGTTCATCAGATGTAAATCCTGATCCCGATACCACTTGAAACTTATAATACGCTGTGAATGATTGTGAAGAAGTATTGACCGTAGCCCGCACATATACATCGCTTCCCACTAAACTACTACTGGCATAACAAGCTATGGAATAAGTAGATGGATTAAAACTCCAAGAGAACCCAGAAAAGGGGAAGGAGCTGGAAGAATAACTAGATCCATTCTGACTGAATGCATATTGAACACTGGTAATGGATTGTGAAGTCCCTTCTTTCGTCACGGGTAGGTTAAATGATCCTGCGGGATGGTTGTAAGAGTTATCTCCTTTATTGATATATGCCCGCATTGTTTTACTTCCACTTCTAAAGTTTTCAATAATAGAAGCATTTTCCTCAACTACTCTTGCATTGTCTCTATCGGAACGACCGATTGGTTTTTCATCATATAGAATCCCTGGATCAAAGTCTACATCTGGATTAGAAAGATATGGGATAGGTGTTTCTGATCCGGCATTTTGTAGACTCCACATTACTGTAAGTGCGCCGTACGATGGAAAACTCCACCCTTGAAGGAAAGCATAATGATATGGAAGATTCTGATCCTGAGCTTCATCTAATTGATGTTGGCATCCGAAAAGATGAAAGATTTCATGTGCATATACAAAATCTGTTAATGCCCGGTCGACCTGTGCAACAGCAATAGCTTTATTAACTTCCAAAGTTAGTGACCCAGCTTGTCCCCATGCATCACTATTATTCGGATTATCTATAAGGACCATGACAAGATCTGCTTTATAAGCATTTCTATATTGTATAAGATGTTGATTAGCTAACATGTCCATTAATATGTCATCCGTTGTTGCTCCATCCTCACAATACCCCGACAAAACATCTTTATTTACTTCATGGGAATATACTACTCCAGGAACCTGACTATTGGCATCTATGTCTAGCACTTGGTTGAAGGCAACATTGGCAATGAAAGTATAATAAGGTTGTCCCCCAGTGAACCAAGTTGTATATCCCCAGTTTTTATCTACATCTTGAGTAACTAAAGTAACAACTTTAATAAATTCAAGTGCTCGATTACTAATTTCACCTCTATCTCGTTGTATCCTTGGTTTTGTTACTTCAACTCCATTGCCACAAGATTTTTTGTCACGAGTCGTCTTAATCATCACAAAATCATCATAAGAAATAGGATAAAGCGTATAAGAACCTTCCTTGTGAGAATGAATCGTGCCCATTACAACCCCATCTAATGATGTAAACGCCATTCTAGAGCCATCTTCTGGATCGATATAGACCTTATGCCATTCATCTTTACTTTCAACTCTGTTGTGCTTTAGTTTCATTTCCTTTCCACTTGCGTAAAAGGATGTCTTAACACCTTCTCCTTTATCTAGCATATCAATATCTATACTAACTACTTGGTAATCTGATTTATAACTACCCGTGACGGAATTTAAAACTTTTAATTGGTCGCGATCCATTTCCTTTTCTGAAAGGGAAGAATTTCTAAATAAATCACCTTGAGCGAACTCTTGTGAACTAAGCTCTGGTATCGCTAGTATCGATAAGATAAGATAAGATAAGATAAGATAAGAATTTTTCATTTCTATATATTTTAGGTTAGTTAATACACGCCTACACTCTATTACCCTGCTATCAATTTATTATTTTTATATATGACAATCAAGTATATGAGAATAAACTGTCAATAAAATAAAAAAGAGCCTCTCTGATCGAGAAGCTCTTTGGCGTAACATTATATAGTTGTTTTCTTATCACATACCATTTACAGCAGCGGAAGCATCTATTCTTCCCCATCCAAAATTACTGTCTCGGCTAGGGTAGAACTGACTGGCATTTTTCATGGCGTTAAGAACCGTTGTTCTGCTGGCTGATGGATTTTCACTCCATACCAATGCAGCTATTCCTGCCGTCATAGCTGTAGCTGTAGAAGACCCACTGATCTGCTTAGGCTGATTGCTGTAAAGTGCAAGCGCAAGTGAGGTGCGATCATTGTCGAAATTTCGCTGCATGGTAATCGCGAAATCTACCTTAGATCCATCGTGACATGTATTGCATCTATTAAGAGAAGAACCCTCTTTAACACCTGTGACAGCTGTAGTCTGTGACATATTAGCCGGGAAGATTACGCCCCACCAGCTCGTCCATGAAAAGGAAGTTCCAGCAGCAGCTATAATTAACTTTCCTCTATTGTACGCATAATAAATTCCGTCTTTGACGGTACTACTAGACGTGACAGAACCGATAGACATAGATATAATTTTAACATTGCGGTCACCGGCATACTTAAGTGCATCTCTTACTCCTGCTCTCTCGTTACTACTTGATATAAGAACATCTTCTACCGCCCTTATGGTAAGTAGATCTGATTTATATGCTACGCCTACTGCGTTGCCATCATTGGATCTCGGAGCAGTCGCTAATCCTGCCATGGATGTACCGTGACCACAAGGATCATTAGGAGAATCAAGAGATTTCCACCACCAGGATCCACTATACTTAGTAGAGTGTGCTTGCCATGTTCTGCCTGAGCTATATCCTGAATTAAAATTACTCCGTAGGTTGTCTTGATTGTTAGCTGAACCACTATCTATAATACAGACCTTGATGTTGTCTCCTTGATTGGTAGAATTCCATGCATTAGGAATATTGTGGTTATAGAAATTCCAGGGAACCTTAGCACCAGGAGCTACCGTTGTGTAATCTCCAGAATTAATTCCATAATCTGGGCTTCCTGAGCATCCTGAAGAGCTTCTCTGAAATGCCTTTTCTTCTGTAAGAGAGAAGCCAAGTGGTTCTACATATCTAACTTCAGGCATGGCCATCAATTTTTCTACTGTTCCTAGATCAGATAAGGATACGAACAATGAAGGGAAATAATCATTTTCTCCCATCTTCTCTAAATCGGACATGGAAAGGTCGGCTTCTCCTCTCGCCATGCTTTCATTACTTAGAATTACATC
>CAZFJO010000202.1:0-2092 GCA_964518915.1 uncultured Saprospiraceae bacterium | reverse complement strand
ACACATCAATAATACACTTAACAGGTAGTTTAATTTGTACATCTGTTGGTCTGGTTTTTTTAACCTACATAATGCATAAGATTTTCTACTATGGACATATACACTTTTAAATCATGAGACGAAATAACAATTGAATACTCAACGAGGGTTGATCCACGCCTCAACATCAATTCGTATTAGAGAGCGCCTCTTTTTATAATGGGTATTGAATTAGTGAGGAAAAAATCCGGTGCACAATTTAGGTTTAGTAATACATAATTTTGTTAACGCGCAATTATACAGAATTATATTTAAAAATGAATAGTAATGTCATCCATTAATACTAAAAACACCATAAGTAAAGCTAAATACGGATGTATTATTAAAAAGACTTATCTGCGTCTTTCTAATTGACGTTAAGCCTATGTATACTATAAGACGTAATCATATAATAAGAAGGAGTTATTGATTCCCGATTACATAGGGATCTCCGATATTGCTTGTCCTTTTCCTTGATTATACTGTAGGTTAAAAAAGTGTTGCTCTATTTGGGCGTAAGCCTCACATATGGACAGATCATTTCTTCCAGTGATATTCCACCATGCTGGAAGGTATCACGGTATAATTTATTGTAGTAGTTGTAATTGTTAGGGTATAAGAAATATAAGTCTTCCTTAGCGAAAATAAAGGTAGAGCTGAGATTGGGTCTAGGCAACCCTACTGTCATAGGGTCTCTTACCTCAAGGACATCTTTCTTCTGGTAATTCAGGTTCTTACCTACCTTATACCGGAGGTTAGTGGTTGTCGCTTTATCACCGACTACTTTAGAAGGCTGTGCCACTCGGATGGTACCATGGTCAGTGGTGATGATAATCTGAACTTTTTTCTCGGCCAGCTTACGCATAGAAGCCCATAAGGGAGAATTGATAAACCAAGACTTAGTCAGCGACCGATACGCTTTCTCATCGCTGGCAAGTTCCTTCAGTACTTCCATTTCGGTTCTTGCGTGCGATAGCATATCGATGAAATTATACACGATGGCGGTAAAGTCATTGTTGGTATAATTCAGGATATTATCGTGTAGAGACTTGGCTTTAGCTACATTGGTGATCTTGACATAGTCGGATTTTATTTCTCTGCGGACGAGGCGATTGAGTTGGTCTTTAAGCAGAGCCTCCTCGTGCATGTTCTTCCCTCCTTCTTCGAAATCGTTCAACCAGTACTTAGGAAATCTTTTTTCGATTTCTGAAGGCATCATACCTGAGAAGATGGCGTTGCGACTGTATTGAGTCGAAGTAGGCAGGATAGAATAGAAATAATCTTCTTCTTCGATTCTATACAATTCGGTAACAATAGGCTCTATGGTTTTCCACTGATCATACCTGAGGTTATCCATAAGAATAAATATGGTCGGTGTATCTTCAGATAGGTGTGGCAAAACCTTTTCTTTCATCAATTGAGAAGAATTAAGTGGTCCAGAGCCTTCCATGTGCCATCGCTCATAATTCTTAATGACAAACTTAGAGAATTCTTTATTGGCCTCTTGTTTCTGCATATCGAGAATCTCCTTCATCTCACTGTTATCGGATTCGTCGAGTTTTAATTCCCAGCTTATGATGCGCTTATATATCTCCACCCATCCTTCTAGGTTAGGAGAGTTATTTATTTCCATTATAATATTTCGGAATTCTTGTTGATAATCCGAAGCTGTTTTCTCACTTACGAGGCGCTTGTTATCTATGATTTTTTTGAGCGAAAGCAATATCTGATTAGGATTTACAGGTTTTATCAGGTAATCATCAATCTGCGCCCCGATGGCTTCTTCCATTATATTTTCTGCTTCATTCTTAGTAATCATAACTACAGGAATGGTAGAATTATCGGCTTTTATCCTGGCGAGTGTTTCTAATCCAGTTAAGCCTGGCATACTTTCATCAAGAAAGATGACGTCAATGTCCTTTTCTTCTTGCAATACATCAAGCGCATCATGGCCATTGCTTACCGTCACGACCTCATATCCTTTCTTTTCTAGGAAATAAAGTTGTGGCTTCAACATATCAATTTCATCGTCAGCCCATAATATCTTAATTCTATTATCCATTCACTTTTCTTT
>CAZFJO010000201.1:0-7469 GCA_964518915.1 uncultured Saprospiraceae bacterium | reverse complement strand
TAATTTGTCTACGATTTTTCTTGAGTAATTACGCTTTCGCAAATGCATAACGCAACGAAAAATAATAGTATAGCTCTCACCCTTGATAATTGTAAGGATAAGATAGTAAACAATTTAAATCTCTTACTAACTTTTTTATTACTATATTCATAGTGTACGAATTACTTAGTCTGCTATGAGAGAAGCTATACTAGTGTACATATTGTTTATACTATTCCATGGAATGCTCTATTCTGAGGAAATTAATAGGTGTGGAACAGAATTAAATTTCTTTTCGGAGAATAACGCTACTGAAACCGATAATTTACAAGAAGCGGAGAAAGGAGCATTAGACGCGTATATAGAATCGGTTCAAGAGGTACGTTCTGTAATCCAGTCCGCTGTACAGGTTGGCAATTTTCTGTCATTATTAGATGGAGAGGAGGACTTACTTAATCTGCCGGTTGTTATTGAGACCGGAGACCCGCTTTCTTACCAAGCGAGGTTAATCATTTCGGATGTTAAATTTAAAACCAGTCACGCTGAGCTTTCTGTAATTGTTGAATTAACGGCTCCACAACTGGGAGAAACCCCGCTAATCCTTGCAGCGGATGGAGTTAAGTATTCTAGCGAATCTGGATTTATAGGAGACGTAAGATTAAGGCTCGGAGCAGACTATCCTATCCCGCTTTTCAATAAGATGATGGTCCTATTGAGAAAAGGAGAGGTAGACTTATCTGGTAATGTATCAGGTACCTATGTCCAGATAGGTTGTGGAGGGGTAGAAAACCTAGCTATCGGAGGAGAAGTGATATTTTCTAGAGATTGGTTAATTCCAGACAGAGAAGAAGTTCATCCACGATATGGAAACCGAGTCGTAGGTAGTTTTACCGCAGAAGGATTAACGGATTTCAGAACTCTATACTTAGGGGTATCCATTAATTCTTTCCAACTTACTAAACTTAAAGACTTCCGATGGACTGTAAAGGATATGATTCTTGATTTAAGTGAAGTGAATAGTCCTGATATAATTATGGCTGCAGGAGATCAGATAATCTATCCAGTAGAAGGCGGAGTAAAATCACATTACATAACAACGCCAGGAAAACTGTGGAAGGGCTTTTATATGGAGTCTGCTGAGATTGAACTGCCAGATAACCTTTCTAAAAATCAAAAAAAATCCATTAAAATAGAAAACTTAATCATCGACGATGGTGGTTTATCTGGACAAGCCATTTACGACAGTTCCACGCCACTGCTTAATATGACCGATGGAGATATCAATGGCTGGGGATTTTCTATTGATAACGTTATGCTTACAGTTACACAATCAACTAACTGGGCTGTAGGCATCGGAGGGCTACTGTATGTGCCTTTATTACAATCTAGGGAAAGTGAAAAGGATGATCTACCATCAGAGGAAGATGCCATTCATTACACCTTAAGTATAGATCCTGAAAATGGTTACTTAATGGTGACTGAATTAGGTCAAGAAGTAAAGGTAGACCTCATGCTTGCTTCTGCAAAAATCTTACCCACTTCTAGCCTTACTTTGGGGTATTCTACACTTACAGATGATATAGTTGCTAGAGGAAAGATCGATGCTGACATATTAATTACAGGATCAATAACGGAAAATTCAGAACTTAAATTTCCTAAAATTGGCGTGAGAGACATGATCGTACAGAGTGAAGGTTCACCTCTTATTTTAAACCTGCAGAAGTGGGTTATTCCAGAGTCTTCTGGTTTAGATGTGGGTATATTTACATTTAATTTAGCCCTAGACAAAGAAAGAGAATCATATACATCTACAGATAATAATCAAGAATCTGCAGCCATAGATATGAATGCAAGTGTTGTGGTTGATCAAGGGTTCAGACTTACGGGTCAGTCTGGATTTAGAATAGGAGGTGCTCTCGATAAAGAAAGCCAACTCCATAAGTGGAAAAACAATGATTTTTCTATAACTGATGTAACAATTGGTGGAACAGATCCTTTTCCTGGTGTATCACATATGTATGGAAACTTGATATTTTATAAAAACCATGAAAAATATGGTTCTGGTTTTAGGGGTAGAGTTGATTTAGGATTGAAATCATTTATAGACGAAATTAAAGCTATTGCGCAGTTTGGAAGCGTTATAGATGGTAACAATCAGGAAAAAGGATATTTTTTCATTGATTGTGGGGCAGAATTCAGAAATGCAATTCCCATCATGGGCCCGATAGGATTAAAAGGAATAGGTGGTGGATTTTATAAAAACATGACTAGACCTTCAGCGCTTAAAGCCTTTGATCAGATAGAAGTAGGAAATGATCCACATACACTTACTTCTAATATTGGTAAATCACTATCAGGTGTAAGATATGAAGTAGCAAGTAATTATACTTTTGGGTTCAAGGCTTCAACTCTCTTAATGACAACACCAGTAGGAACAGGAGAAGAGGCCCGATCCCTGATCTCTGCCAACCTTGAGTTCGGTATGCAATTCGGAAATTCTGAAGGGACAACACCATATAAGTTAGAGTCCATCTACTTGCAAGGAATAGGAAAAATGTTTGACAAGGTAGACCCTTCCTTATCTCCAGAAAAAGGAAAAATGGTCGATGCAGATAATACAGACATCAATGCTACAACTGTAGGTGATTCTAAGAATGACCTTGCCACAAGTAATAACCGTCCTAATCAAGCAGAAAAACCAGTTACAGGTCCACCAGTAAGTTTTAAAGCCTTATTCAATATTGATTTTAAGAATAACGAAATTCTAGCAATTTTAGGGATATATCTTGATGCGGGTATATTTTATGGAAAAGCAGTTGCGGAGTTTTATGCTAGAAAACGCTCGATGGAAGTGGATAACGCTGATGGATATGATTGGCATTTCTTCATAGGACAGATGTACGATCCTGTGAGATTAGGTATAAACATTCCTCTTATAGGAGACATTGTACAATTGCAGGCATATCTAATGGCTGGAAATCAGAATATTCCTACAGATCTTCCTGAGCCACTTGCTTATAACGAACATTTCGGATCTACAGATAACAGTAATCATGCTGGTTATCCTGGTAAGCCATATCCTAATTCACGAGCCGTAGATCTAGGAAAAGGGATCGCTTTAGGAATGTCGCTATCTATAGGAACGCCGGACAAACTCACCTTCTTATTTATGTATGCAACATTGCAAGGTGGAATGGGTTTCGACATTCTTATGGTAAAAGACCAGAATAAAAGTGCATGTTATGATGAATCAGGAACTGGTGGATGGTTGGGAAAAGGACAAGCTTGGGCTTATGTATTCGCTGAAATTGGGGCCCGTGCTAATTTTGGTATATTCGAAATTAGCTTTCAATTGTTTGAAGCAGCAGCAGGGGCTGCATTGAGGGTAGAAGGACCCGACCCGTTTTATGCCATGGGTCGACTGGATGCTAGGCTTTCCTTATTCGGTTTAGCTTCTGCGAATATTAAGTTTAAAGTAGAGGTAGGAAGTAGCGAGGATGGAGATCTTCCGGAGGATTGCCAAGAAGAAGGATTGCTTGATATTCCCATTATACAAGATGTAATTCCTGAGACGATAGCCAGTAATGGACTTGTAAGTACTAGCTCAGATATTTTAGTAATACTAAATATTAATTATCTAGATGTACTTACAGATAATAAGTCGAAACGAAACTTCAGGGTCATTGTACCTGGGGAAAAAGTGTTTTCCTTTGATGTTAGAGTAGAAGATATTAACAATGACCTTCCCAGTGAAAATAACACAAGTGAAGTAGGTGATGAAGGAGAACAAGATGAAGAAGTTGAGTACTTAGGTTTTCAAGGACCTACGGATATAGAATTCGAAAGAATCATTGAATTGAGAGATATTTCACAAAAAGATATTCCCTATACAACTACATCATACGATAATGAATATGGTCAGACGACAATACGGATAACACCAGATGAACCCCTTCCTTCTAATGCTAAAATTTATGTTAATCCATCTGGTTATCTTCTAGAGATTTTAGAAAAATTAAAAAGAACTGATGGTCCAGATGGAAACCATGTAGTGGAAATTGGATATAAGCTTGTTCCTGATTTTTACGAAACACCTAAATATGAATTTGAGACCATGCCTCTGGCTGAAGATTACATTATCCATGATTCTGAAGTATCCATATGTTACCCTATTAAGGAAATGAAAAACTTCCACATTGATCAGAAAGATAATGTTGCTTATAACTCTATTCCTGAAGAAGACCACTACTGGATAATGCTTAAAAAGAATAACGACCTTGTTTACTCTGAACTACCGTCAGGTTATAAACCATATGGTAGAATTGTAGATTCAGAAGGAGAACAGGTCGGGCCATTATTATCAGCAATGCTTAGAGAAGGAAATTATGGAATGATGATTACTTTTTCTAAAAACCCCTCCATAACTATTGATCGAGAATATGTTTTACAATATGTAGTGATCAGAGAAAAAGAGGCAAGAGAACTGGATTTAGGTATAGAAAAAATCCTGTATGAAGTACCTTTTAAAACGAGCAAGTTTAGAACATTTGCAGAGAAAATGTCCACTCTTCAAGAGAATTCATTTATGTATACAGATCCAGATTCTGATGTCTCCACAGAAAAAGACGAGATGACATGGAAATTAGGAATAGAAGAGGGAATAGATGAAATCATGTTAGGATCAAAACTTCATCTGAGAAAAATCAGTATTGAACATTATAGAGATCGTTATGAGGATAACTCATGTCAGGAGAATGAGTGGCTGAAAAATAATGACGGTCTATGTTCTATCTATAATGGCTTTTCTAGATGTGTGTATGAAGAATTATATGGCTGGACAGGAAACACCCCGTACCAAGATCTCATTTATAAATCTCAATTAGAAGTAACATCTCCTTCTCAATTAACCATTAAAAGTAGTCTACCAGGTGAAATGTATCTCGCGCAGAAAAGCATGAATAATTATTTTTCTAAAAATCAATCGTTTTGCGATCAATCATCTTTTGGTAATTCCCTTAATTGCCTTCTCACCATTACAAATTTCACCGAACTCTGTTCTGGTAGAACATGGATACTACCAGAGGATGTCAATAATGAAAAGTTTAGGTTTAACCTTAAGTATCACATTCCCTATGGGCTTATGCAATTGAACAGAGCCATAAACAAAAACACCAGTCAAGAATCTTTAATGCCGTTCGAGCTATTTATACTTGATTTAAAAACGGGCGAATGGGAATAGAGAAATACGCCATAGTCTTATTCCTTCTTCTAACGGGTAATTCATTATCCTCGCAGGAAATTATTCTGGGTCTGTTTTCATCAGATGAAGGAGTAATGATGCGATGGTATCCTCTCAACTACGAAGTGTGGCAGTCAGGAATAGAAAAAGGATATTCCATAACCCGGACCATAGTGGCAGATGGAGAAGGAAAATATTTATTGCAACAAAAGACTGAGGTTTTAAACAATGAATTATTTCCGCTAGATAGTGCGAGTTGGTTGGTAAGTCTAGATACGAGTAACAGGCATGATGCGATGGCAGGAGCTACGCTTCATGGAGAAATGAATTATGGCGAAAGTGAAGAAAAATCGTATACGGATAAGATTTCATTATATGGCAACCCTGATATTCAGAAACACGCCTTCCATTTGATATCAATCAATCAATCTTTCCGTACTGCACAGAAAGCTGGATTGGCTTATGTTGATTCTACAGCGATAGAAGGTATAACATATCGATACGGAATAATGATCAATCAGATTCCAGTTGGTGATGAAGAGTTAATTACTCATGTTCCAATATTGAAACCTACTAAAATTGAAGCAATCAACCATACCGTTTCTGGAAACAAAGTATCCCTCAATTGGGATCATAATCCATACTCAGAAATTTATGCCAGTTATGATATATACAGAAGTGTAGGAGGAATGGTCAAAAAGAAATTGAATACTTCTCCAGTAATTCCTACGATTAGTGATCAAGGGAAGCATAAGGCATCTTATTTGGATTCTATTCCTATCGGTTTTTCAGATGCAATGTATAGTATAAAAGGCGTACATCTTTTTGATCAGACTACGGAGTTTAGTACCTCTATTTCTGTGCGTGTGAGAGAAGAGTTGTTTCCGACCATTGATATAACTTCTGTAAGCCAGCTAGATTCACAGACCATTGATTTAAGATATATGACTAACGATGTATCAAGAATGGACCTTTATTATTCAGAGCGTTATGATGGAGAATATAGAAAAATATCTTCCATCGATGACATAAATAATTATACCGTTCCTATAGGAGATATAAAATCTGGATACTTATATCTTTCTGACGTAGCATCAGATAAAAACTCTAATAAAGTGTATGTAACCATAGAGGATAGCACACCTCCCTTGATGCCTACAGGATTAACATGTAAAATAGACAGTGTTGATTTCAGTGTAGTGCTGAACTGGGATGATAATACCGATGAGGACATCTATGGATATCGTGCATTCGCTTCCTGGAGCAGAACAGAAAATTTTATTGACATCGGCTCAGGCGTTTTTCAACAATCAGAATATATCTACGATCTAGATACCCGCCAGAATGGAGAAACATTTTATATCCAAGTAGCAGCACTAGATTACAATTACAATCAGTCCCAGTATACATCTCCTTGTGAGGTAACGATGATAGATGTAAGGGCTCCTTCGCCACCATTGATCAGGAAGATATTTTTCGATGAGGAAGCGATAAGGTTTGAATGGGCGAGAAGTCCTGACCAGGAAGCAACACTACACGTTATAGAGCGCGTACATATGGATTCTTCAGAATGGGATGAACTCTATGAAACAACGACTACTAATCAAGTAGAAGAATATGTAGACGACCAAGTTCAATCTTCTTCTAAGTATTATTATAGAGTGAAAGCGATAGACCAGGCTGGAAATTTTTCTTATTCTCCGCTTGTGGTCGGGAGAACAACGCAAGTAGCTAGACCGATTCAGATTGAAAATCTTACTGGTAAAATAGAAGATGGTAAATTGATCTTATCATGGGAATTTAATGGAAAGGGGATTGACCATTGGTTGGTTTATGGAAGCGAGAAAGATGAATGGTCATTGATGAAAAGAGTAAAAGTTGAAGAAACCATGGCTGGTGATTCTTTTAAGTTTCGATATTCCTTCAATGAAAACTTAAATAACAAAGCATTTAAAATTCAAGGAGTGGGTAGTGATAGGTCTAGGACGAGATTGAGTGAAAGTACAAATATTGACTAATTTACAGGAATTATGATTATAGTATTATGAAAAGTCTAGTATCCATATTGCTAATATTTATTTTCTGTCAAGAGACCTTCTCGATGTCTATGGATGGCTTGGAATATGATATGTTAGGAATTGAACTAGATAAAAAAATAGAATTTAATGATGATTCGATAGCATTAGAAAGAGAGAGAAAAGTCAAAGAGGTGTTTAATAATTTAATAACATCATGTAGTACGGAATTAAAT
>CAZFJO010000200.1:4466-7478 GCA_964518915.1 uncultured Saprospiraceae bacterium | reverse complement strand
AGGTAGGGTATATCCGACCATACAATTCTGGAAGCTAGAACCCTATGTGCAATTTGGTCTAGGATATAAGTTTCCGTTTACGGTAACCAATCTATATGATACCAATGATTCTGATGCATTTTCTTCTACTGATTTTAACGATGCAAGCAGGTCGTTTTCTTATGCGCTAGGTGGAGGAATGGCATTGCCTGTGGGTGATTACTTTTATGTCCATACAGCCATTTCTTACAATCCAGGAGTTTCTGCTTCTTCTTATGGAAAGCGCGAGGATATTCCGGATAACATCGAGTTTTCGATTGACGGTTTCCAACAAGTAGATAGTCCCACAACCCTTGTTTCCTATTCAATAGGAATGACCGCTATTTTTTAGATGAATGAAACCTTGATAATGCATATTAAGTTGGCGGAAGAAATCTGAGATTTCTGCAAAGAAAATAGCACATGATGGACAAGCCTAACCCAATAGGATAATTGACTTTTTAGGTTCGTTATAGAATAGACTTCAGGTGATTTTTAGCTTCATACAGAGAAAGATAAAAAAAGGATTAATTTTGCGAGCTAGAGATCCACTATGGAAGATCAACTATACGAACATTACCGTTTTAACGTAGACCCGGGCCAATCCTCGATAAGGATAGATAAGTACTTGCTTGATAAGATTGAGCGCATATCTAGAAATAAAATTCAGAAGGCAGCTACAGATAATTACATTCTTGTTAATGACAAGGCTGTAAAGTCTAATTATAAGGTGCGTCCCAATGACGTTATTGTAATTATGCTCCCACGCGAGCCCAGTGAACGACACAGTATAGAACCAGAAGATATTCCACTAGATATAATCTATGAAGATGAATCTCTGATGGTAATCAATAAGCCAGCAGGGCTTGTTGTGCATCCAGGAATCGGAAATTATTCTGGAACGCTGGTCAACGCAGTGGCTTACCATTTAAAGCGTTCTGACCTCCCGATAAAAGAGGGAAATGAATCCGATCGTCCTGGTATCGTACACCGGATAGATAAGGACACGACAGGATTGATGGTTATTGCTAAGTCGGAACATGCGATGACCCACCTGGCTAAGCAATTTTTCGATCATACGATCGAACGTACTTACCATGCACTTGTATGGGGGAATTTCGATGAGCCAGAAGGGACAATAGATGCATACATAGGAAGACATCCTACTGCTCGATTGCAGATGTACGTACACGAAGAAAGAGATCAGGGTAAGCACGCCATTACGCATTATAAAGTCCTGCAAGATTACTATTATGTATCCCTTGTGGAGTGTCGATTAGAAACAGGAAGAACACACCAGATCCGTGTGCATATGAAGTATGCTGGGCACCCATTATTTAACGACTGGCGGTATAATGGCAATAGGATATGGAAAGGGACTGTATTCACTAAGTATAGACGGTTCGTAGAAAATTGCTTCGAAGTTATTCCTAGGCAAGCACTCCATGCCTATAGTCTGGGTTTCGTACATCCGGAGACGGAAGAGAAAATGCATTTTACATGCCCGCTGCCTGATGATTTTCAAGCAGCTATAGACAAGTGGGAACATTACCTTTCAAGTAGAAAAGATAAAAAGTGATTTTAAGTGTTGAGCATAGGATAAGCGCCTTGGTGGCCTTAGGCGATAAAATAACAAAGGCAATCTCTTCTGGCGAATGGGAAGGTATTTTCTTGACAGCGAAGCATAAAAATCCTTGGTTCACCATAGAAAATACAAGGTCAGCCTTATCAGCAATAGCCACATCATATCTGGATAGCCATGCTCTTCAGGGTATAGTAGAGCAATATTCGATTTCTGATGATGGTGACAAAAAAACCATAGGAATGGTTCTAGCAGGTAACTTGCCCGCAGTGGGATTCCATGATTTGATCTGTGCCTTTCTCACCGGGCATACGACGATGGTGAAGTTGAGTTCTAAGGATGATGTAATCATTCCGCTACTCCTTGAGCAATTGTATGCGCACGACGAGCTGTGCAGGAATTATTTTCAAGTTGTAGAAAGATTGAAAGGTTACGATGCTGTAGTAGCTACCGGCGGAAACAATACTTCTAGATACTTTACTTACTACTTCAAGGATGTACCCAATATCATTCGTAAGAGTAGAAACGGAGTTGCTGTTCTTGATGGAACAGAAACCGAAGAGGAAATAGATTTACTAGGGAAGGATGTATTTTCGTTCTTCGGACTAGGATGTCGAAATGTATCTAAGCTGTATGTCCCACAAGGATATGATGTCACCCGATTGCTTGCCCGCTGGGAAACCTTAACTGGGTTACAAGATCACAATAAGTATAGGAATAACTATGACTATAACATGGCGCTCTTTTTACTTAATAAAAAAGAGTTTTTAACCAACGGCAATGTTCTCTTACTTGAAGAAAAGCAGATTGCGAGTAGGATAGCAAGTCTACACTATGAATATTACGATCCGGCAACGGGTGTTACAGATCTGCTTAATGAATCAGAAGAGCAGATACAATGTATAATAGGTAAGGAATCCATACTAGGAGTTCGAGCTGTACCATTCGGAAGGGGGCAGATGCCCGCGTTTACAGATTATGCTGACGGTGTGGATACGGTCGCGTTTATGAAAAACTTGTAGGGATGAAAAAGTCTAAGATCGTTCTAGATATCATGGATACGCTTGAAACCTTGTATCCTGAAACACCCATTCCATTGGATCATAAAGACCCTTACACTTTATTGATTGCGGTGCTTCTTTCCGCTCAGTGTACTGACGAACGGGTTAATAAGGTAACTCCTCACTTGTTTGCACAAGCAGACACACCTCATGAGATGGTTGCGTTACCAGTAGAAGACATAAAAGCCATCATCCGGCCCTGTGGCCTGTCGCCGAGAAAATCTAAGGCTATCTCAGATCTATCTAGGATTCTTATTGAAGAGCATGGGGGAGAAGTCCCTCCAGACATGGAAGCACTAGAGCAATTGCCAGGAGTAGGGCATAAGACGGCTTCCGTAGTGATGGCTCAAG
>CAZFJO010000200.1:0-4366 GCA_964518915.1 uncultured Saprospiraceae bacterium | reverse complement strand
CTAGAGCAATTGCCAGGAGTAGGGCATAAGACGGCTTCCGTAGTGATGGCTCAAGCATTTGGCGTGCCAGCCTTTCCAGTGGATACGCACATCCATAGGTTGGCATATAGGTGGAAGTTGAGCACGGGAAAAAATGTTGTTCAGACGGAGAAAGACCTCAAGCGATTGTTTCCTGAAGAGAAGTGGAATAAACTTCACTTGCAGATTATATTTTACGGGAGAGAATACTGTCCAGCGCGAGGGCATAAAGTAGAGCACTGTCCGATATGTAGCAAGTATGGACGGAAGGGAATCTGAATTAACTTCTGTTTTTAAAACTGTATTTTTGTCTAGATGAGAATTACAATCTCATTTTACATTTTTAATAATAATCTATATGGAACCCCTTGACCCTATTTTGATAGCATCAGCTGTACGTCGATCAGGTACTACACTTGTGCAACGTCTGATGTGTTCTTCAGAAAATGCCCTTGTTTTCGGAGAGAGTTGTGCCCATGAATTGGGTTTCGCCCAGCAACTTTTTCAAGGGAAACAATTGTCTCTTATGCCATTTAAGGAAAGTAATGACGTAATGCTTAAAGATGTACTTGCAGGCAAGGTGGACGATTGGCTAGCTAATCTTATGCCGCCGGTACCATCCTACCTAGATGCTGTTATGGAGTCTGCTTTCGGCCCAATGGTATACTTAAAGAAGTATGCTAAAGAAGCTGGTCGGCCTCTCTGGGGTATGAAAATGGCGCAATGGTCTGCATACCAATTGATACAGTTGCAGCGACTTTTTCCGGATTTAAAACTTATATATATTCACAGAGACCTTGAGAGTTGTGTGAGTTCGGCTATCCGTATGGAGATGATTTATGAATTGCATGAAATAGAACATTTTTGTCAGCTGTGGAAAGGAGATGCCCAAGTTGTTCAAGATCAGTTTCCTTCCGAAAATGTGTTATGGATTGATTACAACCAACTGGTTGAGGAGCCAGAAGTGGTTGTTGACGCACTTCAAGGGTTTACCGGTGCTAAGAATATAGATGTTGCTGTTATGGAGAAGAAAATTAATACATTCTCTTATGATCCTCGACTTCAGAAGGATGCAGAAGGATCTTGGCTTAAGCCGGTTTCTGTATCTGAAGAAATAAAAAACATAATCCGAAAATATGCGTAAGAAGCTAGAAAGGGTAGTTAACGGCAACTTGTAAATTTCCGAATTTCTGTGCTTTGATTTCGTCCCAAGTAAACCATTGTCTTCCTTGTTCTTCCAAGGGGTAAGGATTTCTGATTCTGTACCCAAAATCAAATCTAATATTGAAATACGTGAAATCCCATCTAATTCCCCATCCTGCACCTATGGCCATCTGATCAAGGAAGTCTGTTGTGAATTTTGCCCCAGGACGACCAGGATCATTTTTAAGTGACCACACATTTCCTATATCGGAAAATAACGCTCCTTCTATTATCCATGCCACATCGAAGCGGTATTCCAGGTTGAATTCAAGCTTGATATCTCCTTGCTGGAAAAAATTGGTGGTCATATTGGCATTAGGAAAAATATAGCTTCCTGGTCCTAGTTCTCTCTGATCCCATGCACGCATACTATTAGGGCCACCTACGCTGAATTGCTTTATAAAAGGCACGACTTGTCCAGCCAGTGGAACAGCAATACCTGAATTGAATCGAAATGCCAATGAACTTCGTGGACTGAAGTTTTTATTATACCTCGCATCAATTTCTAACTTTATGAATTTAGCAAAGCTAAATTGGTTGTTTAATTTCCAGGTATTCTCACTACCGGTAACTAAGTTGTAAAGACTGTTTAATCCATAGATTTCTAAACCAGAAAATTCTAATCCTGCAATGAAGGAGTAGGAACTCCCTACGGGATTGGCGCGAGGAGTGTATCTGTAACCTACTGTATTCAATAAAAAGCCTGTAGTCAGATTGTCCTCGAAACTTTTTAAAATTAAATCTGCATCCTGAACACTTTCTATAAATCTAGGTCTTACGTCGAAATTGAAAAGAGAGATGCCTGCTTGTGTCCATGAGACCCTATGTCTTGAATTAGGTGTATAGTTATATCCCAGAGATAAATTAAAGGAATTGATCTTATAGAAGTCAAGAATGTCAATAAGGTTGTACCCTAAATTAAATGATGTTTCAGTTTCTTCTTGTATGTTTTTAAACTGATTGTCTCCTATGAAATTGAGCTTGTTAAATAGTCGACCGGTCTTAAGAAAATCTATGTACTTGGGAACCTCTAGAGAGTTTTGTATAGATAAACTAAAGGTAGATAGACCTCTGTCGTCTAAGTTGAATTCATAACCATTGCTCGCTGAGATGGTATTCTGTTCACTTCCTCCGAATAAGTTTCGATTCGTCAGTTGGCCATTAACTGAAAACCCAAACAGTTGCCGGCTTGTCGTAGTAGATACATTAGAGTAATTGATGTCTGCTCCTATATCTGAAATCCACTTGTAATCTTGAGGAGTCATCATGATGTTAAAGTCGACGAGGGTGTCTCCTTCAGCGCTTAGTCTTGCTGTCGGAGATACAAACCTATACGTTCCTAATTCGTTTAATTTTCTTAATGTCTTCGTCTGAGAATTCTTAGACATAAGTTCGCCTGGTGTAAGGTAGATTCGATTTCCTATGGTGCTTGGGTTAACCAGGAAGTCTGAAGATCTCCGGTAATACTTTATTCCTTTTTCATCGGTATACGACTCTAGCTCTGCAAGGTTCTGTCCATTAAAAAAGTCTGTATATACATTGATGCTACCGATACGATACAGCTTGTGCTCGGGTTCTGGTAGGGGAGGATACACTTCGAAGAAAACATCCACCGTATGATTCATATTACTTGAGTCCCCTTTTATGTCAAGGTGATTGGGCGAAAAACTGGAGTAACCTCTGTCCTGTAATTCAGTAATGATTCTTGTTTTCTCTAAACTAAAACTGCCATCATCTAAGGGGTCTCCTTTCCTAATAATGGATTTATCTGATACACTCTTAATGATGTCAACAATGGTAGAGTCATAACCTAGATATTCTATTTCATTAACGGTGTATTGAGTGCCCGTTTTAATATTATACGTAACCTCTGTCATGTGTCGATTCTGACTGACATCGTAGCTTACCTCTGCATTATAGAAACCTCTTTTGTTTTTTAGGAATTGCTCCATATTACTGGCGGTCTCCTGGGTGCTCGGCATGGAATATACTGCCGGAGGCTCTCCAATATTGTTTCTTCTGAAATTATCGAACCATCCCGTATCCTGGGGTTCAGCGTTGGAGAGATAGAACCATTCACGAGGAAAGAACCAAAAGAAGTTGTTGTTAGGAGATTGTCTATATAGACCTTCTAGTTCTAAGGTTAGGAGGGTTTTATTGTTGATTTTTTCGTTGTCAACCCAGTTTATCTTGTTCTTAGTCAGTAAGGTCTCTTCGTCTTGAAAGTACTTGCCAGTACCACAAGACGTCATCAACAATGTGATGAAAACCAGAAAACCGATATGTAGTTTTTTTATTCCCAAGAAGAATGATTATCCTTGATTGTTCAATTTATAAACGGTGATTACTAAAAACGAAATAAAATTCATTCAATCCTTAAAGCTGCGTAAGTACAGGCAAAAGTATAATAAATTCATTGTAGAAGGTCAGAAATCATGTCATGAATTCCTTACACACAATAAATACTTATGCGACCGCATTTTTGCGCAAGCGTCTTGGATAGAAAACCAAACAACTTCATTGGGTATAGACGATCTCAATATTCAAGAAGTTACGCTTCAAGAGATGAAATCTATCTCTCAACTAGTAACGCCTACGGATGTCCTTCTGGTTTCCCATATCAAGGAGGAAATCGTTAATTTCAAGTTAATCAATCGGGTCGTGTTTTTAGAGAATGTACAAGACCCAGGAAATATGGGAGCTATTGTAAGGATTGCGGATTGGTACGATATTGATCTTCTGGTATTGTCTCCAGATTCTGTAGACTTATACCACCCTAAGGTTGTGCAAGCTTCTATGGGTAGTATGAATGGTGTAACCATCTTGTCTATGCCACTATCTGAATTGCGTAGTAGTCTACCGGACGCTGTGTTGATAGGGACAGCCATGTCTGGGAGTGCGCTTTCCGAGTTCCGGTTTCCAGAGAAATCCATCCTTATTATGGGCAATGAAGGTAAGGGCATGACTCCTGGAACCACAGAATTATGCGATCTACAGATCACCATTAATGGCAGTTCTACAAGGGTGGCAGAATCTCTAAATGTAGCTATGGCTACATCAATATGTTGTCACGCTTGGAGTAAAAATCTCTTAAAGTAATTTAAGCAATTCCTCTTCTAAATTTCTTCGAGGATTAAGAGCAGCT
>CAZFJO010000199.1:0-7531 GCA_964518915.1 uncultured Saprospiraceae bacterium | reverse complement strand
GTAGTTGTAAGATAATAGATTGATCACCATATACGAAATGAAAACATAGAGAATTCAAGAAAATTGAATGATCAACAGATGATGCCATCCATCCCTATTCTTCATCCCTTATCAGAAATCAATTCCTAAACAGAAACGCCTATCCTGTCCCCCCAGAATCAACAGCAAGCTATTACCCTCTTCCTTTCCAACATCTCAACGAGAAGACCCTTCATAACCCATATAATTTTCCATCTTTGCACCATGTCTAGGGAAGATTACTTTAATAGGATGGTTGCCGCCATCCAGGAAGAACGGAAAAACGAAAAAGCATTCTACGAGCGCCTCTCAAGGGATGTACCCGTCGACGAAAAAGTCAATGCCGGAATCCTCTGGAAAAACCTCGAAATAACCAACTTCTTCTACACCGCCGGAGAATTCATAGAAATGGTTGTCCCGAAACCTCCAGACGGCCCTAAAAACAAATTCAAGGTGGGACAAGGTTGTATCCTATACCATCCCCACCACCCTGAAGAAAGATACAACGCCACCATCTCTTACGAGGAAAAGAAAAAGATAAGGATCGTATCTTCCTCTGAAAAAGTAGTTTCCGCCTATCGGTCTCAAGCAAGAGGGTATTACCTAGAACTGATATACGACGACCGTCCCTACAAGGTGATGGAAAAGGCCCTCATCGAGGCGCAGAAGAAAAACGATCCTACCCACGATGCATTAAAGTCGGTGCTGGTAGAAGAAAAAGACATAACGGCGCGAGACCTCAATTACACACCTCCCATCATTGCCGACCACTTAAATGAGAGTCAAGCCGCTGCCATAAAAGAAGTTCTTGTAGGACACCCAGTATCCATCATCCATGGACCTCCTGGAACGGGCAAAACAACAACCTTGGTCGAAGTTACCCGACACATCGTATCCAAGGAAAAACAGACCCTCGTCTGTGCTCCGAGCAACACTGCCGTAGACCTGCTGGCCGCACGATTGCATGCCGCTGGTCTCAACGTATTAAGGGTCGGAAACATCACACGAATCGACGACGAAGTTACCCACCTCACCCTGGCTGAAAAATTAAGAAACCATCCCGAATGGTCGCGCATCAAAAAAGTAAAAATCGAAGCAGAAGAAGCCTATCGACTAGGAGGAAGCTATAAGCGGTCCTTCGGACCACAAGAAAGAGAAGACCGCAAACGATATAGACAAGAAGCGCGCGAACTAAAAAAATGGGCCAGGGACTTAGAAGATAGACTTACTGAATTGCTGATAGATGAAGCCCAAGTCATCTGTACCACGCTGATCGGTTCTGCCCACCGGAACATCGCTGGAAAATTGTTCAAGACAGTCCTGATAGACGAAGCTTCTCAAGCCATGGACCCGCAGTGCTGGGCAGCCATCAATAAAGCAGAGAAGGTCATATGTGCCGGTGACCCCATCCAACTTCCCCCTACTGTAAAATCCACTGAAGCCATGAAACTGGGGCTGGGCATAACCATCCTAGATAGACTGTCTGGTAAGATATCATCTGACCACTTACTCACCATCCAGTACAGGATGAATGATGACATCCTTGCTTTTCCGAATCAAGCCTTCTACGATGGCAGACTGGCATCACACCCTTCGGCTAAGAACAGAAAAATATCAGCAGGAGATCAAGCTTACACCTATATCGATACGGTGGGTTGCGGATTTGATGAAGATCTCAATTATAAAACCAAGTCTCTTAAAAACGAAGGAGAGTTTTTTATAGTAAGAGAATTCCTCCTCAGAATCAAGGAAAGAATCATCGGGCATTCTATCGGCATTATAAGCCCATACGGGGAGCAAGTAAGGTTCTTGCGGTCTGCCGTAGAAGAAGAAACCGAACTCTCAGACTTAGACATAGAAGTGAATACCATCGACGGCTTTCAAGGAGAAGAAAAAGATTTTATTATCATCTCTCTCGTAAGAAGCAATCCATCTGGAGAGATCGGTTTTCTTGCCGACTTCCGTAGATTAAATGTTGCCATGACCCGAGCTCGGATGAAACTGGTAGTGATAGGTGACAGTGGAACCCTAGGTCAGCACAAGCTCTTTTTATCCCTCATCGAACACGCAGAATCCTCAGAAGCGTACGCTTCCGCATGGGAGTACATGTCGGTGTAATATCCTAATCCATTACTTGGTAGATCTTAACCTGCGGCAAGATATGTACATCGAAAAAGGCACCATTATTAACCCGCGCCGATCCGTAGGCATTGATTACATTCATAGAAACATCATCTATCATATTCAAGGGAACGGATAAGAGTTGGGGTCGATTGCCGGCATAGAAATGACCGACAGCTATTTTTTCTTCAGATTCATAGACCAACTTAAAACTAGGGTCGTTGCCGATGGTTCCATAGAAGAGTTGATAGGCAAGAGACTGCGTGTAACAATCAGAAAGATATTGTACTTGTGTTGCTTTTCCTCTTATCGGAACAGACTTAGATCGGATACATCCTGGAATCAAGTTCAGCTCGTTTAACTTACCGATAAAAAACGCTGTGACCATCTTGTGATCAACCAGTACATACCTTATTTTCTGACCTTGGTCACAACCGACGCACAAGGAATCCGTGGTGGAAGCCCCTGCTTTCCAGGGCATATACAAAGCCTTCGTCTTGTCTATGTTGTTCCATCTGCTCCATGCGGGAATCCGCTTACCCAGCTGATTGATTAAGTTGCCATAGTCCCAGATACTTAATACGCCGTATTGCCCAGGTGCCATCACGTATGCGTCTTCTTCGTATATCTGATCTGTCGGTTGCGGCAATGGTGGCGTGCTCGTCTTTAACCATTGCATGCTTTTTCTCAATGCAGGATAAGTGTACTCCTTTACCTTCAGATCCATGGGCTTATAGAAGTTCCTATAATGCCTAGAAGAAGCAAAAAATGGAAGGACAAAAATCAAAACCATAAAAAGGATGGCAGCCACCTTATAGGGTATGCCCACAATGGTTTTGCGTTTCTTCATGCGCTCGTAGATGTCTACAAGAATGATCCCGGCGCTTATCGCCATAAAGGGAGACACCATGTAATCAAGGTCATAACTAGACATCCAGTACCCCGTAAAGAATAGGAATAAAAAATAAACAGGCCATCGAGCCCAATCAATTTTTTTCTTACCCAAGTAATTTTTAAACCCATACACAATTCCTAGGATGGCCATCACACCAGGCAACCCTACTAAATACAATAAATCAGAAAAGCCAACCTCTCTGTTTTCTTGAACTACAGATTCCCTTAAGGTAAACCTCTCCAGAACAGCTTCTCCTATTTCTGTATAAACTAAAAACAAGTATAAGCCGATGAGCTGCACCACGATTAAAATCCACTTAACGGTGCGAGGCTTGTATTTCTTAAGTAAAAATACATTTGCGTAAGCGTGACCTAAAAAAGCCAATGGAATAAACGCGATTGCTATGGGCAAGTAATTCTCATACATAGGGAAAGCAGACGTCAATAAATCAGGCAGCAAGTAAGTGATTACTGCGATTCCCGCGGCTACTGAGATGAACCAAGTCATATAGATCTTAGTAACCACTTTATCCGTCGGTTTTGCAGCCTTAATTTCTACATGGAAATTGAACATGATCAATGCCGCGATTAATATGTAAAGCGGCGCACCAGGCCATATGGTAAAGAACAAGACGATAGGCAGTCCATAAAATAGGATATGCTTAAGGCTATAGATATGTGCTTCTGCTTGCTTATAAAGGCTGACCATTCCATAGAGGAACCACAAGGATAAAGCAACTTCTAAAACGTGCTGGTCCGCGAACCCCAATAAGGATTTAGTAAGAAATGCGGCAGGGTATAAGGTCAAGACATATACCCCTACTAATCCAGCAGAAGCATCCTTAACCTTCTTGCCTATCATAAAGACCAGCATATAGATGAAGGCTAGAATCACGATAGGTATCCAAGCCATAAAGGAAGCAACTTGATCACTGCTTACATCTGTGCCATGGACTACCTTGATCAGCGTCGCCGACAAGAAAACATATAATCCAGCCGCATCTCCTTTTACCCCATCCGGATAGTGGGTGGCGTGGTCCCACTTCTGTAACTGGGGATAATTCTTGACGCACGTCTCCACGTGACGTAAATAATAATTAGGATCCACTCCGAGTAAATGCGTGCTGTCTTCTGTATACACTACATCTATGGAGGGCAGAATCCTGACCATAGCAGCAATCATAAATAAAATCAGAAGCAAGACATATGCAATTTCCTTTTGCTTCATTTTTTCAACTTCTTATGGTTTAAAAAAATGGGTGAGTACAATAGTGGCAACAATGGAATTAAGAGAACGCCTTCCCACACCTTGATGCGGTGCCATTGCTTACCCCAGTCTGTACTGTCCCAAAACGCTTTCGTAAATCTTCCATCTTCCCACTTAAAAAGGGCGTAGTCACACCCTCCGTCAACATACAAGCACAAGGTGCCAGATAGATAACCTACAAGGATGATTAAGGAAGGCAGCCCTACGATAAAATAAAAATACCACCCTGCCCTATTGCCCACATCATCGCGGTGTTGTACCATAGAATTATAAAATAAAATCCCTAGGCAGCCGCCGAAAAAATTGAGAACCATATCGTTAAAATCGTAGTAAACAGAATTACCATACATGTACTGATACAGCTCATCGATGATGCCGAGAACCATCACAAAGTTAAGGCTGATCCAAGACCGCTTAAAATACATCTGAACAAGAATAGCCAGTATTCCAAACTGTAAAAAGTGAACGCCTTCTGACTTGTATGGCATAAGGATGACGTAAGAAACCAAGGTTCCTAAAAGTACAGGTGCCCACCTCCACACTTCGAATTTAGATTGACTGCTGCGTACCTTCCGAAATAGGATGACCCCACTGCCGACCAGCAATAATGCGAAAGCGATATTCAGTACATGCGTTAATGAAGCGTTGCCCCATTTCGCAACGTATAAACTGAACGGTTTCTCTGCCGTCGTATGCAACAGCAAGCACAACACGAAGTAAATAATTATAAGAGCAGGGAGTGCTCGATTCATTTTTTAAGGGGGTTAATATAGATCGAAGATATTGTATTAAATTTACTTACATATATAAATCTTTATAATTTATAGAAATTAATATATGACAGGAAGGGGCATGATCTAGCTTAGGCGTTAGATTTTACCATTAAGATGGTTCGCTAGTTTTACGCCCATAGACACGCATCCTTGTATAAGATAACCGCCTGTCGGCGCCCACCAATCCACCATTTCTCCTATGCAATACGTGCCGGGAATTGCATGCAATTCATACGGATCATTTATCTCATCTACAGAGATTCCCCCGAGGGTAGAAATGGCTCCATCCAGTGGATAAGCGGATGTGATTTCTAGGGGGAAGGATTTTATATATTGGCTGAGTTTAGCACGATCTGAAAAATCGTCTTTGCTTGTTAAGCCCTTAATCAATCTGACTTTTTCTTTTTCCAATTTAACTCCATCTCTCAGCGCGGCTGTTATATTTCGATAATTTTCAAATTGAAAAATAGAAGCGATTTCTTCTGGAGACATCGTAGGTTTAAGGTCAATATTGATGGTTACATTTTTCTTTTCTAGAAGATCTTGTACGATGTCATAACTCTGGGCGTAGATGGCATTCCCTTCTATTCCTCGACGGGTAATGACGACCTCGCCAGTCGATACATGGCCATGATATTGTATGGTTATATTCTTCAGTGGTTTTCCTCCTAGGCTATGGATGATGGCATTGGGCCAGGTTATATGGAAGCCACAATTAGCAGCAGCATATGGGTTGCATTGTATGCCTCGCTCCTTGAATAAGGCATCCCACTTTCCATCTGATCCCGTTACAGACCAGCTTGCTCCACCAAGCGAAAAAATGGTTACATCACTTTCTATGGTAACATCTCCTATACGCAGGTTGCCGGCATCATCCCAGCCATTCCAGGTTTTACCCAGCTCTACTTTCACTCCAGATTTTTCTAGGTGGTCTGAAATTTTCCTTACGACCTCAATCGGTTTTATTCCTTCTTCAGGATACACGCGTCGAGAAGAACCGACGATAGTAGGGATGCCTATTTTCTTTAACCATTTTCTCCAGTCATCATTATCGTATTCTGATAAGGCTTCTTTCAGGAGATCGACTGGCTTGTACTTCAGGATCAACTTATCGATGGATTCGGCGTGCGTAAGGTTAAATCCTCCCTTCCCGGCTACGAGAAACTTACGACCGAGTGCTTTGTTTTTTTCGATCAGTGAAACTTGATACTTACGCGTATCGAGATAGGAAGCACAGATCATCCCTGCGACGCCACCTCCTATAATTGATATTTTCTTTTTAGTGTGATTCAAGTTAGAGCGATGATCAACCTCTTCTTCTTTCTAGGAGAACCATCATCATGGTAGACAGCATAATCAGGGTTTCGTCATCTTCTGAATCATTTATCAATCGATCTAGGTCAAATTTTCTGCCCCAGAAAGAAGGCACCTTGCTCATCCTGTAAATTACTTTTCCATCAAGACTAGAGATGGCGTACTTCGGGTTAAACAAGTATCCAGTCAGAAAACCTAGCAATGGAATTTCTCCCAAAAGGCTATCCATTACTTTGGCCCAGGCATTTTCTTCTCTTATGGTATAGACATGATTGTCTGCTTCGTTGAATATTTCATACTTAGCCTTCCATATGGACGCCCACCCTTTCCTAGCAATTCTTCCGATGGGGCTATGGGCTTGCTCATCTGTGATTTCGTATGCAGCAGAAAAGTCGATCCACTTATTGGCCCGAATCCTATACAATAAGGAAGACTTATTTTCATCGTCATACACTTGGATATCTTCTTTCAATTTAAACATCTTCTGCTTGACGTAGGCAAGGGTTACTCCATGTTTATCTTTGGCAGTAAAGTCATTGGACAAGGTAGATATCTTAAAAGTCAACTGTATAGGAAAATCGTAATCGCGGTTTTTCATGGCAGTAGTATGATTAGCTATTGGAAATATGAATC
The DNA here is from genome assembly GCA_964518915.1 of uncultured Saprospiraceae bacterium. Taxonomy (GTDB): domain Bacteria; phylum Bacteroidota; class Bacteroidia; order Chitinophagales; family Saprospiraceae; genus JABDLO01. Next base: position 511 of record CAZFJO010000199.1, on the reverse strand, counting down.
TAATATAAATGAAATAAGGGATCTTAAGACCATTAATCCTTGATTACCCATAAATTTCAGTGCAGACAAGCTGCTTAATCCCTCAACAACAGCAGTCTATCTCGCCCCTCACGCTATTCCTTATATACGATCGGAGGAAGAGAAATATCTACTAGCTGACACTTGATAAATCTCAATTACCATTCAATAGAGAATCCGCACCATTCACACGGCATAGTGAGCTACTCAGTCATAATGAAAAAGTATCCACCCAGACAATGATACGTTTGTGTCATCATTAATTAATAAAAAATAAATTATGAATTACTATAGACTATGGGTGTGTATTATAGTTATAGGAATTTTTTCATGTCAGCAAGATGAAGGTGTTTCCTTTGATGATGCAATAGACATAAGTGAAACGAGTATTGAGAAAGCAAGTTTCAACCACTTAGACGAAAGTGTCTTGAAATCGGAATGGTGGAATCGTTTTCCGGTTGGTGCACAAGAAATGATGGCCATTGAGATGAAA
>CAZFJO010000198.1:5081-7546 GCA_964518915.1 uncultured Saprospiraceae bacterium | reverse complement strand
TTACAAGCCTTCTATATTCTTAGAAGAAATCAAGCTTTCTCCTAATCCGACCAGAGAGAACTTAAGAATAGAATTTAAGGGACCAGCTGGTCCTGTGGATATCCGGGTATTCGCAATAGACGGAAGATTGCTATATAAAGAAACTATTTCTGATTTCTCAGGTTCAATCTCGAAGGAAATTTCAGATCCTAGCTTCGTAAACACCAGCGCCATTGTAACCATCTCCCAGGGAGGTAAGATTCAAGCAGAGCGCGTAATATTTAATTAAGTAGAGTAATTCTAATTTAGATAGTCAAAGGAGGTTGCAGACTCATATAGAGTAAGTAACCTCCTTTCTTTTGTGCTAGATTTAAGATAAGGTATTGATTGAGTTTCTACACAAGTAGAAGTATCAAGTTTATGTAAGTAGATAGATACTTGTATAATCCTTAATGTTGTAATCTAAAAAGGCCGTGCAATTGCACAGCCTTTTACATATAGTAAGCGTTGAGGATTATATATCGAATTTTATTCCCTGAGCCAGCGGAAGGTCAGTGCTGTAATTTATTGTATTCGTCTGTCTACGCATATACGCCTTCCAGCTATCAGATCCAGATTCACGGCCTCCGCCGGTTTCTTTTTCTCCACCGAAAGCTCCACCGATTTCTGCTCCACTGGTTCCTATATTGACATTGGCTATTCCACAATCTGATCCTGCAGCAGATAAGAACAATTCTGCTTCTCTGAGATTGGTCGTCATAATGGCCGAAGAAAGTCCTTGAGGAACGGCATTCTGAATCTCTATAGCATCATGGACGTCACCGCTGTATTTAATCAGATAAAGTATCGGTGCGAATGTTTCATGCTGTACGATGTCCCAGTTATTTTCTGCTTCTATGATACACGGTTTCACGTAACATCCGCTTTCATAGCCTTCACCATCTAGAACCTGGCCTTTGACTAGGATTTTTCCTCCTGATTTTTTCGCTTCGTTTATCCCTTTTAAATAATTGTCAACCGCATCGGTATCGATGAGTGGCCCTACGTGGTTGTTGCTATCGAGTGGATTGCCGATTTTTAATTGTTTATAAGCTTTCACTAGAGCCTTCTTTACAGGTTCGTATACCGATTCGTGTATGATTAATCTTCTGGTTGAAGTACAACGCTGGCCGCATGTTCCGACAGCTCCGAATACGGCTCCAGTTACAACGAGTTTAAGGTCTGCATCTGGTGTTACGATTATGGCGTTGTTACCTCCGAGTTCGAGAAGGGTCTTACCGAGTCTCTGTGCTACGGTTGTTCCGACGATTCTACCCATACGCGTACTGCCTGTTGCGGAAATCATCGGTATGCGGCGGTCGGTTGTCATCCACTCTCCGGCAACATAATCTCCGTTAATCATGGAGACAACTCCTTCTGGGATTTTATTTTGCTTCAGCACTTGAGCGAATAATTTCTGACAAGCTACGCCACAGAGGGGTGTCTTCTCACTGGGTTTCCATATTACCACATCGCCGCACACCAGTGCTATCATGGCATTCCACGACCATACTGCTACTGGAAAATTAAAAGCCGAAATAATACCTACGATTCCTATCGGATGATACTGTTCATACATTCTGTGAGACGCTCGTTCAGAATGCATGGTGAGACCATACAATTGTCTGGATAACCCTACCGCGAAATCACAGATGTCTATCATCTCTTGTACTTCTCCATATCCTTCTTGCAACGACTTACCCATTTCATAGGAGACCAATTGTCCGAGAGGCTCTTTATACTTTCTGAGCACTTCTCCATATTGTCGGACGATTTCTCCTCTCTGAGGAGCTGGCATATTTCTCCATACTTTAAAAGCTTCTTGAGCCGTGGTTACTACTTTTTCGTATTGTCTCGGTGTGGTTGCACTTACCGAGCCTATGTAATTACCGGTAACAGGCGAGTAAGAATCGATGTTTTTTCTGGATTTACTAGATAATCTACCCGTTGATGTTCCATCGTTGTTTTTACCTAGTCCTAATTTTTTTAAGAATCTTGTCTGCATGAGTTCGTGATTTAATTTCGCTTCTGCAAATGTAAAAAGAATGTAAATCTATGTTGTATCTATGCTATTAATGCTGATTATCAATTCATCTATGGTGTTAATTAAGGATTTAGGTGAGAAAAATGCTGTACTTTTGACATCAGATGAATACAGATCCAATCATATACAAGTCTCTTGCTGATGCCAGAAAGAAAGGTCAGAAGAAATTCATAGTCTTGATTGACCCTGATAAGTGGCGCCTCGGTAAGCTAGATCAGGTGATACTAGCTGGTGTAGAAGCAGGCGTAGATTATTTTTTTATAGGTGGAAGCCTCATCGTCAATGATATGCTTGATAAGGTTCTTGTAGACATCAAGAAGCAATGTCAGATTCCGACGATTTTATTTCCTGGAAATTCTGCTCAGTTGAGTTATAAAGCGGATGGTATATTGTTTCTTTCTCT
>CAZFJO010000198.1:1833-4981 GCA_964518915.1 uncultured Saprospiraceae bacterium | reverse complement strand
ATCAATATTCCACTTGTTGTAGGTGGTGGAATTACCACACCGGAGAAAGCCCTCAAGAATGTCCAGGCAGGAGCAGACGCTATTGTTGTAGGTAATGCGATTGAGAAAGACCCTTCTCTGATTGCTGAAATGGCCGAAGCTGTCCATAGTATGAATACAACTATTGTAGAAGAAGTATGAGTGAAGTCCTAGGGATGGTAACGAAGTCCACAGGGAGCTGGTACGAAGTGGAATTAAATTCAGGGAAGAAGATTGCCTGTCGCATCCGTGGAAAATTAAAGATAAAAGGAATCAAGTTAACCAATCCTGTTGCTGTCGGAGATGAAGTGTCTGTCGTTATGGAAGACGATGAATCTGGAATGATTAAGGACATCTTACCGAGAAGAAATTATGTAGTACGACAGTCTCCCAGAAAAAAACATTTTTTACATCTCATAGCAAGTAACATCGATCAGGCGATGGTTGTGGTGACGATTGTTCAGCCTAAGCTGAAGCAAGGTTTCATAGATCGATTCTTGCTGATGACGGAACCCTATAATATTCCAGTACACATCGTATTCAATAAGTGTGACCTGTATAACGAAGGAGATATCAATGTGTATCATAACCTCAAGTATATATATGAGAAAATAGGTTATCAAGTCCACTTGGTTTCTGGTATAAGTGGAGAAGGAATACAAGGGTTAAAAGAAGCCTTAAAAGACAAGTGTACACTTTTAAGTGGACAATCAGGCGTCGGGAAATCCACTTTGGTTAATGCTATAGACAATAGATTAGATCTGCGTACTAAGGAAATCTCAGACTATTCTGGGAAAGGCCAGCACACAACAACATTTGCTGAAATGTTTGCCTTGAGCTTCAGTGGTAATATTATAGATACACCAGGCATCAAAACCCTAGGGTTTAATCATCTGGATGTTATGGATGTTGCACACAACTTCAGAGAATTTTTCCGAGCGTCGGAAGGCTGTAAATTCGGAGATTGCACCCACCGCAATGAACCAGGATGTGCCGTGAAAAATGGAATAGAATCGGGTGAAATTTCAGAACTAAGATACTTCAATTATATATCCATCCTAGAAGAAATAGAAGGTCAGAATTACTGGGAATTGCATACCCAGATGTAATAGGGTGGTATCTCATCATTTTCTTTATTATATTTAATCTCTTCATCATAAAATAAAACACAGTTATGAGCCAACAAACGAACACACTTTCCATCATCGGAATGATATTAGGAATTCTAGGAATCGTATTATGCATCATCCCATGTACCATGATACTTGGTGTTTTGCTGGCAATTGCAGGATTGATCTTGTCTATCGTAGGATATAAAAAAGCCAAGGATACCGATGCACCTACGACTATCGGATTGATAGGGATTATTGCTTCAGGATTGGCCTTAATTATAGGATTGGCTTGGGGTGTTTTATTTGCTAAAGGAGCATCAGAACTAGCTGATATGGAAGACTTTCAGAATATCACTTATGAAACATGTGATGATATTCTCGATGATATGGAGAAAGAACTTAATGATCTCAAGTCCATAGAAAGTAAAGGGGATGATGCAGGATTCGGAGATATAGGTAAGGTGATTCAATCAACACGGAAGATGATTTTCATCCAGCAGAAAGCCGAAGAGATGGGCTGTAACGATGATGATGAATTCAAGAAGAAAATGGACGAACTTGAAGAAGCCGTGGAATAATCCAGACACCTATATACGATTTAATTTTATCGCTTTAGTAGGATTGCTTCTTCTTTTTATACTGTTGTTTTTAGGGACGGATTCTGGATGGCTAACTTGTCCGTTCAATGAATTAGGCAGAGCTTGTCAAGCATGCGGATTAACCAGAGATATCAAGGACATTGTATCTGGAGGTTATGATTCGGAGTTGATTAATGATTCTTCAATATGGATTTTCACCTTACTCACAGGTCAAGTTCTGTTAAGAATTATTCTTACCATGCTATCCGTCCGTGGAAGGAAAGCAATCTTTATACTAGATGCTTTCGTGTTTCTACTTATGGTAGCAAGTGTGGTCTTATCACTATTTTTTTTCAATTGATAAGAAGAAAATGATATAAGAACCAGAAAAAAAATCATGATATGTATCTATCGCTCTACGATAGATATGATTCCATCTTCTGACATTTCATACTTTACCTTGAAAGGAATGTACAAGGCATCTAGTGCGGCTACTAAATCATGATGAGGGAGGTCGCAAGAAACCAAGCCTCGAGCCAGCCAAGCACCCTCTTCTATCTTGACTTTATAGATGTTTTCAATAACCATGGCAGCCTTCTTGTATTCATAGTTTTTCAACCTAGTTTTAGTATCCGAGATATGGATAAGTGTATTTTCTGTTAGGTGGTAAGAATGATCAGCCAGCAATACAGCATTGAAAGTTGAGTCATGAACGTCTACCATGACACTCCCTTCATCACAGATAACGGTAAGTTCATTGCTTTCGCTACGAACAGAAAATTGTGTACCTGATACGCTGATTTTTCCATGATCGGTATTGACGTAAAAACCGCTTCCTTTAACTACATTGAAGTAAGCTTCGCCAGATAGTTCTACCTGCTGATTAGTAGACCAGTCTTCACTATAAGAAAGGTGGCTATGCTCCCGTAAAATGAAACTAGATCCATCGGGTAGGTCCAGAGCTAATTCTTCTTCAGCACCTGTATGTATGTCTGTGATGTCCTTGTTGTTGATAATCTGCCAAGCGATAAAAACAATAAGACATAGTGCAATTGCAGAAGCCAAGTACTTCCAGGTAGGAATAGACCGAATTTCTTCAGTAGTTTCTGATGCTTTATTGTTCTCAGTGATTGGATTTGTTTTTTTCTTGTCTGATGGAGGTAGTTGATTGTCGATAGTCTCTACTTGAGTTTTAGATAGATTCTGATATTCAGGCATAGACTTGAGGAGTTCAAGCTCCTCACTTGACAACGTGTTATTCTTCCACCTATGAATCAGATCTTCTTTATTCACTTATTATTGCTTAATCGCTAACCGCCTGTACAGCATGTAAGTAGTTTAAAACACTTGCCACTAATTATTGTTTTCTGAAAAGCAGCAGATGCATTTAATGTTTTTTTAAATATCACTGAGCATTCAGTTTCATTATACAATGATTTT
>CAZFJO010000198.1:0-1733 GCA_964518915.1 uncultured Saprospiraceae bacterium | reverse complement strand
ACTCTATCGATGAATGCCTGTCGATTCCCTTCCCTGAGAGCCATGTCATGATATCTTGATACAACTTCATCTGTCAATCGATCAGGGTCTCCATATACTTCAAGTAGGTTTTTCTTGATAAATGATTTAGGTGTAATGTGCTTAAATAGTGGACCCGTAATAGGAGATTTGGCAAGTTTAAATACGCTTGCACTTTCTTCAGAGGGATACCCTGCCGCGTCTACTAAGATCAATTTTTCTACCTTGTCTGGATAAGTGAGGGCATAGTTCCATGCAATGTTTCCACCTAGAGAATTTCCAGCAATTGAGAAAGAGTCAAGGTCGAGTGTAGTGATGAAAGATTCAAGAATTTCTACATAGCCTGTTATCGTATAATCTCGATCTGTGGATGGTCCGGTCAAGCCAAATGCTGGTAAGTCTAACCTTACGATCTTCATCGAGTCACGCAAGGTCTCTGTCCAGCCATCCCACGTATGTAACGATGCGCCTGTTCCATGAATCAGAAGTAAGGTCTGATCGCCTGACCCTTCGACGCAATAGTGGATGGAAGTTCCTTCCACATCCGTAAACTGCGAATGGTCATAGGCATAATCAGACATCAACGCTTCTAGTCTGATATCTCCTTCTCTGAAGATCAGAAAAGCAGCAATTAATAAGATGAGTAAAGTAATAAGTACGAAGCCTAATTTTTTCAACATAAGAACGGATGTTTTCTTTCACCTCAAACATAACACAAGTTCTTAATTTCTGTATCTTGGGCGGATGAAGAAGTTGTTTTTAGGAATAGGGATTTTATTGGTAGTAGGCGCGATCACTTATGCCCTAGGGCCACGTGTTTCATATGAAGCTGTATCCTCAGACATTCCTACGCTTGCTATTTCTAATAACGATCTTGATCATTATTTAGCAGAGAAGGAACGACAGATTTCAGATATGAAACCAGATAATGAAGCTAGGATAATCTGGTACGACACCTCCTATCAGAAGACACCTTATAGTATTGTCTACCTCCATGGATTTTCTTCCAGTCAAGAAGAAGGAGATCCGATTCATACGAATTTCGCACAGAGATACGGATGTAATTTGTTCTTGCCACGACTTCATGATCATGGTCGTCTTGATAGCAATTCATTCCGTGACTTGACTCCTGAATCTCTGATGGCCAGTGCTCGAGAAGCCATTGCCATCGGCAATATGATTGGAGAAAAGGTAATTGTGATATCGTGCAGTACAGGAGGTACACTTTCAGCTTACTTAGCCGCTGAGAACCCAGACATGATTCACAGTCAGATTATGTATAGCCCTAATATTGATATCTATGATCCGCTATCCTCCATGCTTACTAAGCCATGGGGTTATCAACTAGCTGAGTGGACCTTCAAGGGAGAATATAATCGCATCGATTATCCACCGTTGTCACAGAAATACTGGAACGAAATATATCACATCAACGGAGCAATCGCGGTAAAAGATATGATACAACAGACCATGCACGAGGAAACATTTAAGAAAATTGAGCAGCCACTTTTTATGGGTTATTACTATATCGATGAAGAACGTCAAGATAAGGTTGTATCGGTAAAACGGATGCATGAATTTTTCTCTCAGATTTCTACCCCAGAAGAAAAAAAGAAAAAAATGTCCTTTCCTACGGCTGGTCGTCATGTCATAGCTTCTCATGTTATGTCTGGTGATGTAGAAACTGTACAGCGAGAAACTTTTCAGTGGGCAGA
>CAZFJO010000197.1:2570-7590 GCA_964518915.1 uncultured Saprospiraceae bacterium | reverse complement strand
CACACACCTGGACCGTGATCCACATGATGGTCATCCCCATGACTGTGATCTCCATGGTCATGTCCATCGTGGTCATGTCCTGCATGGTCGTCGTGATTGTGCCCGTCATGATCATGACCGTCCTGATCGTGGGCTTCTGTTTTTTCTTTGGTATCCTTGGCAGATAGAGTGGCAGATGTGCACACCAAGGTTGCGGCTATCAAAACAATGAAAAGTGACTTGAATTTTACCATAAATTACTCCTCTTAAGGCCGTTCTTTAATTCGACCGCAAAGGTAGTTTTAAATAATGGATTATCATACTCTAGGATTCGTTTATTTTTGAGGCACTTATTATGCGCTGACAATCTTAATCTAGCAGGATTTCGACCTTATAATCATATCCCATTTTTATTACTGCTCCTTTTCTTATATACATATTATAATAATGGTGATTTTCAGAATAAGCAAGCAGATATTCTTTCATGTTTCTGGAACCTAGAAGCTATATAATTTTCATTGTTTCATTATCTATTGATGCATTTAATCGTTTATCTTTTAATTTAGCTCTTAACAATGGATCACTTCAGAACAATCACAGAACATTATTGGTGTCTCATCACAATATTTGCGCTAAGCGGAATCACCTTGCTTTCCTGTGGAGGTGCTCAAGCCATTACAGAAAATGCACCCTCGCGAGACATCTCACTGATGATAGAAGAAGTAGAAGTCGATGCCTTCCACAACATCTATATTCTTGACAAAAAAAACAAGATCAGAAAATTCAATAAATCCTTACAAGAGACTTACTTCTATGCCGACAACACACTTGGCAAGATTCAAAACATCGACATCTCTGATCCACTTAAAATACTTGCTTATAAGAAAGATTATGGAACCATCATCCAGCTAGATAATACCCTTAATGAAATCAATAGGATCGAGTTGCCCGCACTAGGATTTAACCAAGTGCCTGCTGTAGGAGGCAGTGCAGATGATCAATTCTGGATCTACGATGCACAAGATTATAAGTTGAAGAAAATGGATTTCTCAGGAAGAGTCGTGGCGGAAAGCATCAATATGGCAGAATACAACCTGCTCAATCTAGAACCTTCTATGATCTTTGAGAAAAAAGGAAAACTCATCATCCAGGATGAAGAGATGGGTGTCTTACTTTTCGACAACCTAGCTGAGTACATCCAGACCTTTCCTATCTTTTCTGATTCTGAAGTACAATTCGACGGTGATAAAATTCTGTACTATGCCGATTCCAACTTGAAGTACTACGACACGGCGCTTTATGCAGATGGTGAAATTGATATCTCATCTGAAACCAATAACAACCCCATCTCCGTTAAAGCGGATAAATTATACACCTATTATATATATCGAAACGGCCTGAATCGCTCTGACAGACCCTCTGAGCGATAAAAAGCTTACACCTTCATAATGTCAGCCTCCTTGGCGGTTATCATCTTGTCTATTTTCGCGTAGTGTGATTTCACGAGTTCTTCTACTTCTTCTTCTCTGCGCTTTCCAGCATCTTCTGGATATCCATTCTTCACTTCCTTCTTGATGAACTCCATCATTTTCTGGCGGGTAGACCGGATAGATATCTTATTGTCTTCTCCGTAAGCCTTAGCCTGCTTTACAAGATCCTTTCTTCTCTCTTCCGTCAGTGGAGGAATCGTAATACGTACGAATTCTCCATCGTTCATCGGAGTCACTCCTAGGTTACTCGCAAAAATGGCTTTTTCGATTTCTCCCAGCATATTTTTCTCCCACGGCTGAATAGCGATTGTGCGACTATCTGGGGTATTGATATTAGCCACTTGACTAAGTGGAGTAGGGTTTCCATAGTATTCTACCATTATGCCATTAAGCATAGAGGTTGATGCTTTTCCTGCTCGGATCTTAATAAGCTCATCGTTGAGGTGAGAGATACTGTTTTCCATCTCTTCTTTTCCTTGAATCATTGTGGACTCTATCGTTTCTTCCATCGTCTTGTAAAATTTAATATTGTAAATGCCTAAATATAAGTTCCTTATTCTCTTCCTAAGAAATTAAGTAGGAAATATAGGAATATTACTAGAGAAGCCAGTGCTTGTGAGACATAAGTCATTGCTGCCCACCATAGAGCATCCTTAGCACCATCGTACTCTTCTCCCACGGTATATCCAGACGAATCTAGCCAAGCAAGCGCTCGCTTACTTGCATCGAATTCAACGGGTAAGGTCACAAGAGAAAACAATGCTGTTATGCCAAATGTAGCTGTAAGTACCATAACCAATAAATTTCCTCCAGTTCCAATCCCCATCCCCACCATTACGAACATAAACAAGAATTGCTGTATCCTACTTGAGAATTGAACTACGGGAACAAGGTTGGATCGCATGGTAAGCATACTGTAAGCCGTGTGGTGTTGTACGACATGACCTACTTCGTGTGCAGCTACAGCCGCGGCTGAAATAGAACGCCCTCCATATACAGCCGGTGATAAAGACACAATTTTCTTAGCGGGGTTATAGTGATCTGAAAGAAAGCCCTTTCCTTGTACAATCTGTACTCCCGTTATACCATAGTGTCGCATCATATCTGCTGCTACTTCAGCTCCAGACTTACCATTACTGATACGAATCTTAGAGTACTGATTAAATTTAGATTTCAATTTCTGACTGACAAGCATACCTACCAGAGAGAAAAAACCAAGAATTATAAAATATCCCATTTTTCTTTAATTACTTATTTTATATAATCACATCCAGTGTACTTTCTTAAGACTTCAGGAATCCTGATTCCGTCACTTGTCTGATGGTTTTCCATAAGACATGCTATGATTCTCGCAAGCGCAAGGGCACTTCCATTTAAGGTATGAGCCAGTGCTTTTTTCCCATTGCCATCCTTATAACGCAATTTCATGCGATTGGATTGAAAAGTCTCAAAATTTGACACAGAACTTACTTCGAGCCATCTTTTCTGCGCGGCTGAGTATACTTCGAAGTCATACGTCAGCGCTGACGCGAATGTCAGGTCTCCACCACATAAACGCAAGATTCGGTATGGCAGTTCCAGTTTTTGCAATAGTCCTTCGACATGGGCGAGCATTTCGTATAAAATATCATAAGATTTATCGGGGTGAGCGATCTGTACAATTTCAATTTTATCGAATTGATGTACCCTATTTAAACCTTTTACGTGGGCTCCATATGAACCCGCTTCTCTCCTGAAACAAGGGGTATAACCTGTAATTTTAAGGGGCAATTGGTCCTCGTCTAGGATGTCTCCTCTATATATATTAGTCAGTGGTAGTTCTGCGGTAGGAATCAAGTAAAGATTATCCTTCTCCATATAGTACATCTGCCCATCTTTATCTGGCAAGCTACCGGTGCCTCTGGCGGAATCTTCATTAACCAGGAGTGGAGGAACTACCTCTTCATACCCAGCGGCTGATGCTTCATCAAGGAAAAAATTAATAAGGGCTCTCTGGATCTTAGCTCCATTGGCTCTAAACAATGGAAATCCTGACCCAGTTATCTTTACACCCAGCTTTAAATCGAATATCTGGTACTTCTCTGCTAACTCCCAGTGAGGAAGCGCTTCTTCCCCTAATTCTGGAAGGGCCTCCGTCCAGTCTTTATATATTTCATTGTCTTCATCAGAACTGCCAGGAGGAACTATTTCATTCGGAACATTAGGTAAAGTATACAACAACTCTAGTAAGCTATTTCCTACTTCTGATGCGGTTTCCTTTTCTGACTCTATGTCTTGTTTTAATGCAGCAACTTTATCTTTCATTTCATTAGCTGCAGAAGCATTGCCCGATTTAAACAGGTTCCCGATTTCTTTAGACAACTGGTTTACTTGTGCCAGTTTAGCATCCATGGAAGTCTGTATCGCCTTCCGCTTGTCATCTAGATCTATTATTTCATCAACCGTAGCAAACTTGTCCGACGGGTAATTCCTAGTTTTTAATCCCTCTATTATGCGATCCTTTTCTGCTCTGATTTTACTTACTTCCAGCATAGTTATTATCTTTCTCTTATACGTACTTATAATGATCTGTTAAAAAAACAGGGTAAGGTCTTATAAATTGTATTGCAACTCAAGTCTTCATGTATCACAGTATATATGGATTAAAACCATACAGCCTCACATCTGTTTCAACCTGAATTTCAATCAGTTATACATATTAATGCCTATTTTACTCATCCATTTCGATAATTTTTTAGCGGTTTTTCCGCTCTAGGCAAATGTATTTTACCTGCTTATAAATCCTAAATTACTCAGAGACACACTTGCTCCTCGTAAGAAATGCCAAAGATAGTATTTTGATATTCAAATTATAAATGTATTTTTGCGGCATAAACACACCGAGAGGAGTCCTCCTCACCGTGAATTTTCCTTTTTCCCTTTTTATAATTTTCTTAATTACAGCCAGAGAAATAGGGATTTATTATACGTAATTAATTTATACGCCATTTTAATCTAATCACACGAGAAATGTACGATATTCTTCAATTGAACGAAATGCTCGTTCCAGAGCTGAGAGAAGTAGCAGAGAAGTTAGAACTGAAGTCTTACAAGAGATTAAGTAAACAAGATCTGATTTATAAAATCTTAGATCACCAAGCGTTGGCTACAGAAGCTAAGCCAGGTGAGACCATTCCTTCTCCAGAAGATCGACCTGCCCCTAAGAAAAGAGGCAGAAAGAAAGCAACCGACAAGGATGGTGCGGATGCCAAGAAAAAGGAAGCTCCTAAGGCAGAAAAGAAAGCCCCTGTTTCTAAAGCCAAAGCTGAAAAACCAGAACCAGCAGAAAGTAAAGCCAACACTCCGGCAGAAAAACCAGAACAGAAAGACGAAAAAAACAAGCCTCAGTCTAATGGTCGTTCTAACCAGAGAAGGGACGACAATAGACGCGACAACAACGATAACAGAAGAGATGGTCGCGACGATAACAGAAGAGACAACAGACGCGACAACAACGACAATAGAAGAGATGGTCGCGACGACAGAAGAGACGATCGCAGAGACAACAGAAG
>CAZFJO010000197.1:0-2470 GCA_964518915.1 uncultured Saprospiraceae bacterium | reverse complement strand
AGAAGGGATGACAGAAGAGACAACAGAAACAATCGTCCAGAACAAAAACCTAAACCAGAACCTAAGTTCATTGTAGAATTAGATGGTGTAATAGAAGGAGAAGGCATCCTTGAGATGATGTCTGATGGTTATGGATTTTTAAGATCTTCTGATTACAACTACTTGTCCTCTCCAGATGATATTTATGTTTCTCCTTCTCAGATCAAGCTTTTCGGTCTTAAGACAGGAGACACCGTACAAGGTGCAATCAGACCTCCTAAAGAAGGAGAAAAGTATTTCGCTTTACTGAAAGTATCGCAGATTAATGGAATGGATCCTATCCAGGTAAGAGAAAGGGTTCCTTTCGATTATCTGACGCCTTTATTCCCTGAAGAAAAATTCACCCTGACTTCTCACCCAGCGGGTAAGGATTACGGAAACAGAATGATAGATCTTTTTTCTCCGATTGGAAAAGGACAGAGAGGGTTAATAGTAGCACAACCTAAAACAGGTAAAACTTTCTTACTGAAAGATGTTGCTAATGCCATTGCAGCCAATCATCCAGAATGTTACATGATGGTTCTTCTTGTAGACGAGCGTCCAGAAGAAGTAACCGATATGAAACGTAGTGTAGATGGTGAGGTTATCGCTTCTACATTCGATGAACCAGCAGAAAATCATGTACGTGTTGCTAACATAGTTCTCGCTAAGGCGAAAAGACTGGTAGAATCCGGACATGATGTAGTTATCCTCCTAGATTCAATCACTAGATTAGCAAGGGCGTATAACACAGTTGCACCTACTTCAGGTAGAGTACTATCTGGTGGTGTTGAAGCCAATGCATTGCATAAGCCTAAGAAGTTCTTCGGAGCTGCGAGGAACATAGAAGGTGGTGGATCTCTAACCATTCTTGCAACGGCATTGATAGATACAGGTTCCAAAATGGATGAAGTGATTTTCGAAGAATTTAAAGGTACTGGTAACATGGAGCTTCAACTAGATAGAAGCCTTGCCAATAAGCGTCTATATCCTGCCATCGACTTAACCAGATCTTCTACCAGAAGAGAAGAGTTGCTGATGGATGAAGGAGAACTTCGTAGAATGTTTATGTTAAGAAAGCACCTTGCTGATATGAAACCAGATGAGGCTATGGAGTTCTTAAAGAAACATATGTACGGTACAACAACCAACGAAGAATTCCTAGTTGCCATGAATGGCTAATAAATAATTAGGAATATTGAATAATTAATTATACTTTTGCGTCCACTTTTGAAAGAGTAAGAATACCATGAAAAGAACATTTCAACCTTCAAGACGAAAAAGAGCTAATAAGCACGGATTTAGATCTCGTATGAGTACTAAAAACGGAAGAAAAGTATTAGCCAGAAGAAGAGCTAAAGGCAGACTTAAATTGACCGTTTCTGACGAGAGAGGCGGTAAGTAGTCTTCCTTACTAAAGACTTAAAGATCTGGATGCGACAGTACGTTGTATCCAGATTTTTTTTGTCCGGTTCTTATGTAGTAGGGATCTCCTGAGATCGACTATCTTTATTGCAAGTATGAAGCTATCCTTCCCTAAAAAAGAAAAACTCAAAAGCGAGAAAATCATTCAGCGTCTATTCACTGAAGGGAAGCACCTATTTAAGTACCCCATCAAGCTGGTCTACCTCTCCCCTTCCGATGTTTCTATGCCCGCTCAGATTCAGATCGCCGTTTCTGTACCGAAGAAGCGATTCAAGAAAGCTGTAGACAGAAACACCTTGAAACGTAGAATGCGAGAAGGAGTCAGAGCGCACAAGCACTATTTAGACAAGTGTAAGATTGACCCAAGTACTTATGTCGGGATCATGCTGATATACGTATCTTCTGATAAAGAAAATTCAAGAAAGATTCACCGAACCATCGAGCACTTGTTCTCCCTTCTTCCAGCCCATCTCACCCAGAACATAGAAAAGGATGAGCGTCTAGAAACTTAAAATTTTAATAATCTCATTAATTTTCCCGGATTATTAAGCGTACAATCGTTAAGCTTGTGTACTACTTATTCTCAATCCATGAAATTACTTTACTGCACACTTACCTTACTACTCATCTCCATATCGTTATCTGGACAGAAAATACTACGTATAGAAAAATACGATGACCCTAAGTCTATAGAGTACTACAGCGGTCAGAATTTAATATACCAGCTAGATGGGGACGAACGATGGAGAACCCGAAAAATTAAAAGTCTTGATTATGAGAATCAATTGATCATATTCGATGTAGGGTACGAACCGATCAGTAACATAAAGAATATAAAGCGTTTCAATAAAATTCCAAAATATCTAGGCATGACGCTGATGCGATTTAGTGCAGCTTGGTTTATATACGGCGGAATAACAGAATTGGTCAATGAAGACTGGTCCTTCGATAGAAACATAGTATCCATCGGAGTAGGTGCCTTCGTAACCGGATTCATATTAAGCAAGTTTGCTTCTACTAAAATTTA
>CAZFJO010000196.1:0-7614 GCA_964518915.1 uncultured Saprospiraceae bacterium | reverse complement strand
GCATAGAAATAAAGAGACTCTTAGGTGAGAGATCAGCAGCATAATAGCAACACAATATTGCAAGAGGAATTCTAGAAATCGTCAATATGTTGGGGATATACCGCCTCACAGATTATTCATTATTGGAAAAGTCAAAAGTAAACAATTTATCCATGCCACCGCAGCGAAAAAAAAAGTCCTCATGATATAACTGGATTAAATGATTTATCTGGCAATTATTAACTGCGAAACTATGGGAGATGTTTATTAATTAACTAATTTGAAAGACTTATATAAAAACGATTAATTCTCCCTTATAAGAGTCACAATTGAGAGCTAATCTGCTTATATAGAAAAGGAAGAACGAAATTCTAATCAAGTAGTTGCACTTATGCTCAAGAAAGGGGCTCAGATGTTTTTTATCGCGTGGATAGCATGGCTACCTTTTCTTCTTTATGGACAGACTTTTCCTGTAACAAGTTCCGTTTCTCTTAATTCTCCATCCTTACCATATCTAGAGGATTTTCTAATGGAGAATCCAGTTTCTATTTCTGCGACCTTCATACTTAACGATCCTCGAGAACAGAGTTTCGATATAGGCATAAGAATGACAATCTCTGGGGAGGGCATCTCCATTGTGACCAGTCCAGATTACCTTGGTGATATTTATACCCTAGAGTACAATGTACCTCTTACGCTTACGGGTGCTGATCTATCTGAGATGTTTAGAGATGAAAATCTTGATTATAGAGGTATATCTAGAAAGAAAGTAAAGCAAGGAGGGGCGCTACCGGAAGGATTCTATTCCATCTGTTTCGAAGCTTACGATGCTAATCGACCAGAAGAGAACCCCGTTTCTAATCTAGGGTGCGGCATGGGTACCGTAGAAATCCACGAGCCTCCAGAAATTATTTCATTGAATGGTAACGTTCCACTTGCTCCGATTCAATCTTATCAGTTTATATGGCAACCCCAGCATGTAGGATTTACTGCTGCCTATAACCTTCTTATTTACGAATTCCCACAAGGATGGACAGTAGACGAGGTTCTTGATTTTCAGATGCCTATCGTAATAGAAACGAATAGACCATTTTTTAATTACGACGTCTCGCAAGAAGAATTGTTGCCTAACCAACCTTACCTAGCAAGGGTGCAAGCATATGACCCTTCTGGTTTAAATAGGTTTTACAATCTAGGCTATAGTAGGCCAGTACCGTTTACCCTTGTTTCAGAAGAAGATTGTATTCCAGGATTGCCCTGTGATGATGGATTCGATTGCACAGTTCTCGATCAGTATGATGAAGATTGTGAGTGTAAGGGTACACCTGTAAGGGATTCAGATGGTGATGGTATATGCGATGAAGAAGATATATGTCCAGAAGGGGATGATCTAGCCGATGCAGACGCCGATGGTATCCCAGATGCTTGTGACAATGATTGTGTTGTAGGAGAAAGGTGCGATGATGGCGATCCATGTACGATTAAAGATGTTATAAAAGAAGATTGTGAGTGTAGAGGCCTGGCACTCATAGATTCTGATGAAGATGGGGTATGCGATCAAGAAGATATCTGCCCCGGAGGAGATGACAATATAGACGTAGACCAAGATGGTATCCCGGATTTTTGTGATAAAGATGTCAGTTGTGAGATAGGCGCAGCATGCGACGATGGTGATCCATGTACGATCAATGATATTATTCAGAAAGATTGTGGGTGTAAAGGAGTAGAAAGTGCAGACAGAGACAAGAATGGTGTTCCGGATTCCTGCGAAGACGATACCATAGGATGTGTATCTGGAGATGCATGCGATGACGGCAATCCATGTACCATAGATGATACAATACAAGAAGACTGTTCTTGTAAAGGCATTCCAGGGCCTGATGAAAACAACAATGGAATCCCAGATATATGCGATGAAGCAACAGATGAATGCGAAGTAGGACTGGCTTGTGACGATGGCGATCCATGTACAATAGATGATGTCTATCAAGAAGATTGTAGTTGTCGAGGAATTCAGAGCGCAGATACAGATGTGGATGGAATTCCTGATTCATGTGATGATGAGATAGGACCTCCTCCTCCAGTAATTACCCATACCTCCGATAAAACAACCACTTCGTTTATGGTACACTGGCAGGAGTATGCTGAAGCGGATGAATATATCGTAGAGATAGCCTCTGATGGTAATTTTGGGAATTTATTGATACCATCTTTTACTTCTACGGACCTCACATATCTCATTGATTTTCAGAGCCCATCTAATCACTACTATATAAGAGTAAAAGCTACGGGAGCATTTGGCGAAAGCCCACTTTCTAATGTATATGAAGAGGTGTTATGTGGTGGTCCTTCAATACCGCTTGCATCCGAAGCAACCGAAATAGGAGAGACATACTTCACAGCACAATGGTCACCGGATGAGTGCATGGAGGAAGTGGTACTAGAAGTCAGTCTCGACGAAGGTTTTTCTACAACGGTTCAAGTCCACAATTTTGACCCGTTGGTAACGGATTATGGAGTTGTTGATGTAGATCTATCCGGAGCAACGACCTATTATTATAGACTCAAATCGATATCAGATTTCGGTGATTCTGATTATTCAGAAACCATCGAGGTCAGCTATGGCATGTGCCAGGGGCTTGATGACGAGGACATAACGTACAACTGTGGAGTACTAGATCCTGCTGTTTTAGGCAATAGCCCGTTGCTCACAGCATTGCAAGTAGGAAGCGTTATTTCGGCGGGAGATTTCAATGTAGAAATTACAGAGGCATCCGGAAGTGGTTCTTTTTCTGGAAAAGCAGTAATAAAGTCTGAATTGGTTGAGCAAGCTCAGATTAACCTTGTGTTCTCTGGAATTGAAGTAAATGAAAATTGCCAACTGGTCGGTGGATTCATGGAAGTTACTGGATTCGGACTGGCGATCATCTCTCCTGAGATTTCAGATCTTCTTGATGATGTGATAGGTGCAATTGATGTGACACAAGATATTCTAGATCAGGTCATCGATCTTCTAGAAGACATCGATGATGTATTGAATGAAACAGAAGGAGTCAGCGACTATTTTACAGATGGATGGAATATATTCGATGGGGTAGACGACATCAATGAGGAATACCCGTACTGGGATGATTCACTCGCTCAGAATATTCAAGATGCTATTGATTGTCTGCGTCAAGGAGTAAATCTTGAACAATGCAAAGAAGACCTTGTCGATGCTTTACAAGACTTGCAAGACGCATTAGAAGATATGTTTAATGCGGATTATCAAGTGCTCTTTAAAGAAAATAAAGGAGACAATTACGGTTATGACATATGGAGATACACCGGTATGGAAGAAGCCTACGATCGACTTACGATAGCGGGTAATACATACGAAGTCCCATGGAAATCTATAAAGGCTGGTGGGGTAGATACGGATAAGGTCAATGCAGCCATGGCCGATGGAAGTGAAGTTCCTGCTGAGGTACGATTCGAGAACAATTTACCACCGATTGAGGTACTGGATAGATCTACACTTGAAGGAAGCGAGATTGTTCTTGATCCTAAAGGGAAGAGCCACGATGAAACCCATCAGGTGTACGCTTACCAGACAGGTGATTCCATCAAGATTGCAGGTAAGTTGAATGTCGTCAGTTACAACGAGCAGACCATCAACCTGACCATTGTCAATGTTAATTCTACCAGCGAGACTTCATTCCCTTATAGCAAAGAAGAGCTACAAGACAGTTTGGATAAGATTTTTGCCCCAGCAATAACGAAGGTGGCAGTAGATGCAATTCAGTCTGTGACAGTGGCTGATTTTGACAATATGATGGACGACGTAGGAACAGGGTTTGCCTCGAATTATACCAGCGAGATGCATGATATCAACGATGCCATCAGCAACCCTGTGGATGACATGTATTATATTTTCATCGTAGCGGATCATGAGCGTGACGATAAGGTAGGATTCATGCCTAGAGGAAGAAGGTATGGTTATGTTTTTCATGAAAAATTAAAAGAGAGTAAAGATTTATACTTCAGAACCATTGCGCATGAGCTGGCGCATGGCGCTTTCAAATTACAGCACGTACATGAATTGTTCGAAAGTGTACAACCCGGTTCGACAGATTTCTTGATGGATGCAACGGGATCAGGCAAGCACTTGCCTTTCTTTGACTGGGAACGTATCCACAATCCAGATTCAGACTGGGCATTGTTCGATAAAGATGAGGAGGGGGAGAGTACAGATGTTCAAGATATAACCCAACTTGATTCTTTAAGAAACGAAGATGGAACCTTTACGTTCATTTCACCGGCTGGGATACCAATTACAATTCCCGCTTCAACCACTAGAGTTATTTTTAATACTGGTGATAATATTGGAGTTTCCGATGATTGCTTTGATGGTTTTGATTTATATGTTTTTGGTTCTTTAAGGTATTTTGAATTTAAAGAAGACAATACATTAAAATCATTTAACACTTATGTGAAATGTGATAATACAGCTGAATTCGCTGGGTATAAAAACAGTAATTCTACACCAGCATATGTTGATACATTTACTTATAAGGATGGGGATTTGCAGTATAATGAAGCAATCGTAGGCTTTCCTTGTATGGATTCTCAACTTGTATTTAAAACAGGTAAAGTATCTCTTTCTGACTTAGGGATTTCAACATCCAATAGTTCAAGTAATTACACAGCTGAAGGTCCAAGAAAACCATATAATTATTTAGTATTTATAAATGTAGATGAATCAATTGATATAGCTGATATTGATTTTAGACCGGATTTCTCGCCTAATGCAATTTCTTTTATTAATCAAATGGGTAGTTATGCATTGTGTAATGCACCTACTTCATATTACATATTTGCCCATGCGCATCAAATTTCGCAATACCCTGGATTGTACAATAGGTGCGGCAACCAAAATACATATCCACCAGATACAATTGCCAATGTTATCAATAGAATCTATAACTCAATACAAGATTCAGACAATTTAGATTTATTTCTAACAATGGATCTTGAGTTACGATTTTTGACAAATATGACAGAAGGAAATTCAGTCTTTCTATATCAAGAATTAGATACCTGGAAGAATTCTGATATATCAATTTATGAAGCGTATGAAAAGAGCTTTGAAAAATGTTGGTTGTCTGATTATATTTTGAACCTTGATCTTTCGGTGGCGAATGGTCAAAAAGTATATGAACTATTCGACTATTGGCGAGATTTTGAATGTGTTTTTGAAATTATTGATATAGATACAAGGATCAAGGCACTCCAGTTATTTTCAATGATGAATCTAGATGATGATTTTTGGGTGAGATTCTGGTACGGAACCTCTACTGAAGATCAAGAACATCTAGTAAATGTACTTATAAAGACAACTCCTCAATCAGATATTGAAGCTGTTTTACAAGCTTTTGAAGCTGATGGTTTTAAGCTATACTATGACTTAGCTGAAGAATTCAATGATATATTATGGAGTGATGGAAACTGGGATAGTGGATTTGATGAATATGTCTTTATACTTTCTTCCATGATTCAAAATTCATCGTACCATAGAACACATCTATGTTGGTACAATGAACCTGATGTAAGAGAATGTGGTGTAAACAATCAAACAGGAACAGTAGGTGTAGACGAAGATGCAAATCCATACAGATTATGGGGGAATAGTTTCTGGTGTGAACCTTTCATTCCTGATGCTGAGTATGACGTAAGTTATGTCGATGGTGAAATAAAATTGAGCCTTGAAAGAGATTGTAACTTCATCTGGGATGATGAATATACTACGCAAGGTAATCCATTTCAATATATTTTATTTGAGTTTAAGGATGAACTTAAGATTCAGTTCAATGGTCAGTTAATGACCTTTGAAGAAGGAGATCTTCTGACGGTACCTTATTGTTTTGCTGAACTATTATTTAGAAAATATCATGAAGCTAAAAACACATATGAAATAAGAGTTACTTTAGATGCAATTGCTATTATTGCAGCCTTTTATACGGGAGGTACGACATTGGCATTGACTAGTACTGGACGATTTCTCTTAGCAGCAGATGCAACATATGCTGCAATCGATGCAGTAGTCATGGCTAACGATCAATATAATCATGATATAGGAGCCGATGCACTATTCAGTCAAACAGTTCATGCTGTTTGGGGAGGAGCAGGAGCACTTATAGGGGTTTCAAATTTTGTTTATTTTATAAGAAATTCTGGTGGGGCGAAGATATTACAATTAGATAAAGCCAATCTTTTATTAAGAGAATTACGCTCAACTTATCCAACTCAGTTTCCTAGTTTACTAGAAGAGCTGGCGAGTAAATTAAGACAGACAAAACAGTTATATGAAGCATATCCTCCACCAGTTGGTTCTGCTAACTATTCTCTTTGGGTTAATACGATGCAGTATTTGGAACATACAATCGGGATGGTTGACCTGTTAAGATCTGTTAGATCTACTGATATAGGTGCTAACATATTCTTCCAATTCACACAAGGAACTGATATGGCAACTCTTGTGAATATTCTAAATAATGCGCCGGAGGTTAGTTCTGATATTGGGGTTGTTGTAACAATGGCAGGAAGTAAATATGTTGATATTTTAGATAATAGGTATTTGTCATATGCAGGTTATGCAGATGATATTGATGATTTTGCTCCCTTTGGGCAACTTGAGAATTTTAATTTTATACGTGGACCTAACAATCAAGCATCTGTTGGTAATTTTGATATATATTTCCATCCTACACATGGCTTTGTCTTAAAATTACTAGCTTCTATAGATGGTGTAATCCCATTTGCTACTGGAGTTGAATTAGCTACACATTTAGATAATCTTTCTACTTTACCTGTTGCAACTTCATATCAAGGTTCAGTTGTAAGATCACTAGGTAGGAATTCTCAAGTTCAATATAATACAGAACCACTTTATATTACTCCTCAGACAGTCTACAGTGCCTGGGGCAGATATGACCCCGAAGACGCTGAAAACGCTCTTTACTTAGGTAAGGCAATTGCAGGGAATATGCAAGAAATGACCCATTATGACGACTGGGATATTTTTAATACTTACCAGTTTGATAATGTCAACTTGACTAATCTTCTTGATCTTACAGATCCTGCAACGAGAGCTGTAATAAATGTGTCACCTGATCAATTAATAAGAACTGAAGGTGGTAAAAGCTTCCAATATGAATTTTCGAATGTAATTGCTGTATGGGCACGGGAAAACGGATTTGATGGCATAATTGCACAAGGAGCTAGGGGTAGTCAGGATTATAAAAACATAATACTTTTTGACCAGACTTATGTTAATGACGCTTTATTAGCTATTCAACCTGTTCGAAATTCTTCACTTGGCAAAAAAGCAGTTGATTTTGGATTTTCAGACCTTAGGGAAGCTATTGATGTCACTTTAAGTTATGACAAGTTCAAGCTGTTTGATTTAGATTTTCATGTTAGTCCTCCTTCTTCATTGCAGCCTATTTTGCAGTTCTTTAATGACGATGTACGAAGAGTTGTTGCATGGGACGCTGCAAGAAATTTGAATGAAATTTTTAGAAAATCCGAGGCAGATCTTGATATAATAAATAAGTACATAATTAGGAGTAATAAATCTGCTGATCAGGTTGCAGA
>CAZFJO010000195.1:0-7670 GCA_964518915.1 uncultured Saprospiraceae bacterium | reverse complement strand
ATCCAGTTCCAGGCTTATCGGACAATGATCTGATCCCATAATCTGATCGTGGATGGTGCACTTTTTAATCTTAGGCACCAGTCTTTCATCCACCAAAAAATAATCAATTCTCCACCCTACATTTTTTGCTCGGGCACCGAAGCGTACACTCCAGAAAGTATACTGAACTTTCTCAGGATGTAGGTACCTGAATCCATCTACCAAACCTACTTTCATTATCCCTTCGATTCCATCGATCTCCACTTGAGTATATCCTGATGTCTTGTTGTAGTTTGGCTTTGGCCTTGCAAGGTCTATCGGTTGATGCGCTACATTAAAATCACCGGTAACAATAACAGGTTTCTTTTTTCTCAATCCAGCAAGATATTTGGCGAAAGCCTTATCCCATACTGATCGATAGTCCAGACGCTTCAGTCCACTGCCACTATTCGGCACATATACATTAACCAAGATGAATGATTCATACTCCGTTGCGAGCACCCTTCCTTCCTGATCGTGTTCTTCTATCCCGATGTGTGGTGTCACCGTAGTTGCTGCCTCCTTACTTATTGTCGCCACGCCAGAGTATCCTTTCTTTACTGCCGACACACAATATACATTGCGCTTTGGCAAGGTGGAAAGTGCTTCTATGACTTGATCATCTTGAGCCTTTGTTTCCTGGAGGCAATAGATGTGGGATCTGGCTTTCTTATATTCCTCCACGAAGTCTTTCTTGACAGCAGCCCTTACCCCATTTACGTTCCACGATACAAT
The DNA here is from genome assembly GCA_964518915.1 of uncultured Saprospiraceae bacterium. GTDB lineage: Bacteria > Bacteroidota > Bacteroidia > Chitinophagales > Saprospiraceae > JABDLO01. The sequence goes on along the minus strand of CAZFJO010000195.1, from coordinate 6,917 downwards.
CTTCATATTTATTTCTTAATGATTTATGATTAATAGGAATTAAGCGAATAATTCCGAACTCAAGTACCGGTCACCACGATCACACACTATGCTTACTACAATTCCTTCTTCTAGTTCGGCAGCAACCCTACAAGCGACGGTCATCGCTCCACCACTGCTCATTCCTGCAAGTATGCCTTCTTCTGTAGCCAGTCTTCTAGTCATCTTAATCGCTTCTTCGCGGCTTACATGTCGGATTTCATCGACCCGCTTCGGTTCATATATTTTAGGTAAAAATTCTGGTGACCATTTTCTTATTCCTGGTATCGACTGGCCTTCTACAGGTTGTACTCCTACGATGTTGACGTCAGCAGATTGTTCTTTCAGAAACCGAGAAACACCCATGATGGTTCCAGTGGTTCCCATCGACGAAACGAAGTGGGTTATCTTCCCTTGAGTATCCTTCCAGATCTCTGGCCCAGTTGTCCGATAGTGCATCTTGTAGTTATCCGGATTGGCAAATTGATTCAGGATAAAATACCCTTCTTCTTGTGCCATCTTTTCTGCGAGCTTTCTAGAATATTCTATGGTCTCAGCAGCAGGTGTCAAGATGACTTCTGCGCCATAAGCCCGCATGGTTTTGACCCTTTCTATGGTAGAATTATCAGGCATTATTAAAGTCATAGACATACCGAGTGACTTACCTACCATAGCCAGTGCGATTCCGGTGTTGCCACTCGTTGCTTCTACCAGCTTAGACCCTGGCGCAATCTCTTTTCTATCGAGGGCTCCTTTCACCATTCCGAATGCCGCTCTATCCTTAACACTTCCTGCTGGGTTCTGCCCTTCTAGTTTGCCATAGATCTTAACCCGCGGATTGGGATTAAGGTTTCTAATTTCTACCAGAGGTGTGTTGCCGATCAAGTCAAATAATTCCATATTTATTTCCTATGTTTTAAAGATTGTTAAAACCTTATCTCTTCTCAAAATTCTTGTACACAATTGTATCCATAACGTCTTCCTCTCCATGTTGCATCTGTGATTTATAATACACCTTACTGTGCGCTGGAACGCTTCTTGTCAACCATACATTTCCTCCGATGACACTGTGTGACCCTACAACTGTTTCACCACCTAGAATGGTGGCTCCTGCATACACAACTACATGGTCTTCTAAAGTAGGATGGCGCTTCAATTGTGCATCTGATTTATTGACACTTAAGGCTCCTAGAGTTACACCTTGATATATCTTAACATGGTTGCCGAGCTGAGCTGTCTCACCGATCACTACTCCTGTACCATGGTCGATGCAGAAGTGGGTTCCGATGGTAGCACCCGGATGTATATCTACCCCAGTCAGAGAGTGGGCATGCTCAGTAATCATCCTAGGGATAACGAGCACACCTAATCCATGCAGATAGTGCGCTATTCTGTAAGCTGCGATGGCATAAAATCCTGGATAGGTTCGTATGATTTCATCTTCACTTCTAGCAGCAGGATCGCCTTCGTACATAGCAGAAATATCCTTCCTAAGCAGTTCATATAAGTCTGGTAAAGCATCGAAAAAAAGCTGTGTATTGTTCTCCGCACGCAGACCTTCTTCGTTGGGTTTAGCGTATAGGATTTCGTACAGCTCCTCTTTCAGGTTGATCATATAAAAGTCCAATGCCCGCACCGAATTGAAATCTTGCTTACTATATATAGGAAACAATACACCTAGTAACTTCTCGAAGAATCCTATGACTTCATCCTTGGTCGGACAAGAAGGACATTCTTGATGCTTGTTATAAAGACGCTCGATAAAATCTGGATTCATAAAACTCTGTATGGTATATAAAACAACAAGATATGGCTATGTTTTTCATTAAACCACATTCCCATTATTAAAGATTTCATAATGGCTCCTGAGATTGGGATTTTACGACGGTTTAAGCTCGGATAACTTACTGTACATCTCATCGCCTAGGACACCACTCTGATCATCTGCTCGGTCACACAGCTGCTTACATCTATCGTAATAATTTTCATTTTCCATAGATCCTATTATCAAGTCAATGGCCTTCTGAAACGAATGAAAAATAATGTTAAATAAAGGCGTTGATATGAATCTATATTCCTCCATAAAAGTTAATGCACACGCACAATTGTAAAGGTGTAAGTCTGCCATTTCATCTTGATAGATGGAAACTTTTTCAATCTCATTGAGCAACTTTTTAATCTTCGCAATCCGTGGCCTTCTGGGCCTGCGGTAACTCTTGGTTTTATACTTAGAATCTATGTCGGCTTTCGCTTTCGCAAATAGTTTTTCACGATCTTGATGGGACCCTAGTTCCATCGAGTAATATTTCTTTACCTCGGAACTGCGATCATATAAGATCAATATTTCCTGTCTAAGATCTTCTTCTTCCAGGGTAGATAAATGTTTTACCAGTTGCGATTTTCTCATAGAAAAATTTAGCTATCAATTCCTTTAGATTAAAGGAAATACAACGCGTAGTTAAAAACGAACGTTAAAATAAATTCAACACAGCTTTAAATGTATACAATAATTACATTTATCAATATAGAATTCATTATCATTGAAGGTAATTTAGTCCTACCTTATTGATGTTTTATAACGGGTATTCATGCCCTGTTATCGGCGTCATTGTAATATTCCATTATTGTCTTTAAATATTGTATATGAATCTCAAGCACTTCATCAGTCTATTGTGTATTCTTATGGTATCCGCTTGCGGCCCTACTAAAGAATCGGTTAATATTTCAACAGATCTACCCTTTACGTGGGACAACGCCAATGTGTACTTCCTCATGACCGATCGATTTAACAATGGTGATACTTCTAACGACTACCAGCATACTCCGGATAATCCACCGGCTCCTTATCGAGGATACATGGGAGGAGACATCAAGGGCATAACCCAGAAAATAAACGACGGCTACTTCTCTGAGCTGGGAATCAACGCCATATGGATGACTCCACTGGTAGAGCAGATATCAGGATCTGTAGATGAAGGAACGGGCAACTCATTTGGGTTTCATGGTTACTGGACCAGAGACTGGACTGCCTTGGATTCTAAATTCGGAACAGAAGCAGACCTGAAAGAAATGGTTGCTGCCGCCCACAGTGCAGGAATCAGAATCTTAATTGATGTCGTAGCTAACCATACGGGACCTGTCACTCCGCTTGATAGTAAATGGCCAGAAGAATGGGTTAAAACAACACCGAAATGTACGTATCAAGACTACGAATCTACCACCGATTGTACCTTAGTGGAAAATCTACCTGATATAAAAACAGAAAGCAATGAAGAGGTAGCGCTTCCCAGTTACCTTATAGAAAAGTGGAAACAAGAAGGACGCTATGATCTAGAGGTTGCTGAACTTGATGCTTGGTTCCAAGAGACGGGGTATAAAAGAACGCCAGTCAACTATATATTAAAGTGGCTGGTAGATTTCGTAAAAGAATATGGTGTAGATGGGTTCAGGGTTGATACTGTAAAGCACACCGAATCTTACGTATGGAAAAACTTATGGGATGCCGCTTCTAAGGCATTCGAGGAATGGAAGGCAACTCATGGCGATGCGAAACTAGATGATGCGCCCTTCTACATGGTCGGTGAAGTATACAACTATTATGTAAGTGGTGGAAGAGCATTTGATTATGGAGATAAGAAGGTTGATTTCTATGCGGATGGTTTTAAAGCCTTGATCAATTTCGACTTTAAAACAGATGCCTCTAATGATTATGAAACAATCTTTAAAAAATATGACCAGATACTACACGGTGAGATGGCCGGAAAGTCTATACTTAACTATATAAGTTCTCATGACGATGGAGGCCCATTTGATTTAAATCGGGAACGGAACATAGAATCTGGAACGAAGCTCCTATTGTGTCCTGGCGGCACTCAGATTTATTATGGAGACGAAACGGCAAGAAGCCTTACGGTTGAGGCTAAGGGAGATGCTACCTTGAGATCGTTTATGAACTGGGATGAAATAGGTTCCGAATCAAGGAAAGATGGAACCATAAGAGAGATTCTTGCGCACTGGCAGAAACTAGGAAAATTTAGAAATACGCACCCCGCAATAGGTGCTGGCAGGCATACAATGTTACAACCCAGTCCTTATGTTTTCTCAAGGAAGTGGGAGAAAAACAACAAAGTAGACCAGGTTGTCATCGCTCTGGATGTTGCGCCAGGACAACACACAATCGATGTGTCTTCGGCATTTGGTAGTGACCTAGAAATTAAAGACTTTTACAACGATAAAGTATATAATGTCAAGGATGGAAAAATAAATCTACAAGGACCTTTAGAAGTTGTGCTGTTAGAAGTAAACTAGATTCTAAATTTGTGGTTATTATGAAGTACTGAATATTAAACCATCATGAACCGATTTTTAGTTGTAATTCTATCTTTCTTATTTATTTCTTCTTTCTGCTATACCCAGGACAATGTCGCGTGGAATGGATTTAAGGTTAAAAAGAAACTCAATGAAAAATTGCTTCTTGATGTCACTCCTATCTTGAGATTACATCAAGACATCAGCGATTATCAGAACACTTCAGTTGACATTTCACTTAACTACAGCTTTAAACCAGGATGGTCGGTACAAGCCCTGTCTAGAACATGGTTTATGCCTGACCGATCTGACCGTCAATTTTTCTGGGCCGATCTAGCCTATACCTGGAAGAGAGATAAAATGACGTTAAAAAATAGAATAAGAAACCATAGGGCCTTCGATATAGGTGGTTTCACCGACAATGACTACCTCCGATACATGTTGACATATGTTCCGACAACCTTTTCTAGATGGAGTCCTGTGATAAATCTCGAACCATGGTTTCAATTTAATGGCATCGATGATTTCACCCGATTCAGGGTTGAAGTAGGAGGAAACATTTCTTTTTCTGACTCATGGAAATTGTTACTCATGTATCGCCGACAGGAAGAGATACAAGTGAACCCTGATAACGACATCAATATGGCCGTTATTACTCTTACAAGAATTCTTTAATCTCGCATAATCTTCTAGCTGATTTCATTGAAACAGCTATGATTTCTATGCATCTACATTCCTAAATTCACCATTGTATATTCGAGGTTGAAGGATAGGTTATTTCACAAAACATAAAATATAAGTTATATATGTCATTTAAAGGAAAAACAATTGTAATTACCGGAGCAACATCAGGCATGGGATTGGTAACTGCTAAGGACTTTCTTGCCTTAGGTGCTAAGGTTGTATTATCTGGTAGAAACCAAGAAAAACTAGACGCATTGAAGGACGACCTTACGGGGGACTTCCTTCTTGTAAAAGCAGATGCATCATCCATAAAAGAAAGCAGAACGCTCATAGAGAAAGCAGTCGATCATTTCGGTGGAATAGACGCACTGTTCATCAATGCCGGCATATTCGCTGCCCAACCAGTAGCTACATACGAAGAAAACCTATATGATTCTATTTTCGACATAAATACCAAAGGGGCATTCTTTACAGCTCAAGCAGCCATACCACACCTTAATCAAGGAAGTAACATAATTTTCAACACTTCCGTGACCAACGTTAAGGGCATGCCGGGAGTATCTGCATATGCTGCTAGTAAAGCTGCACTACGGTCTTTCGTAAGAACACTGGCAACAGAACTTGCACCGCGCCAGATCAGGGTCAACGCCGTATCACCCGGACCGATAGAAACACCTATCTGGGGTAAGTCTAACCTTACTGAACAAGAAATGACTGGGTTTTCTGCAGGAATCTCTCAACAAGTACCTTTAGGTAGATTCGGAAAAAGCGAAGAAGTATCTCAAGCTGTTCAGTTTCTAGCCTCAGAAGGAGCAAGCTTCATCACAGGCATAGAACTAGCCGTAGATGGTGGTATGACGCAAGTATAGTTCTAAAAAGTATTCCAGCAATTAAAAATGGCTTGAGAAAGCATCTCAAGCCATTTTTATTTATTATCACCATTGATTTAACAACAGCTTAGTTGCAGATCTCTTCCTTAAGGAAAGGCAACATAATGTCTGAAAATGTGGTTCGTTCAGCAGAAAAAGCCTCATCTGTATAGATGTCTACGTGACCTCCGCCGGCAACTCTGACCAAGTCATTTTTTACTCCGACCTCTTCCATTCTAGGGTGAATTTTCCCAGATCCATTGAGGTAGATAATCTGATTAAACAACACTTCTGCGAATCCACAATTGTATTTAATCACTATATCATCGTCTCCATGAAAACTGACAATCGGAGGATCTCCAGCATCTATAAAATCTAAATCATAGACAGCGCCTGAATAGTTTACTACTCCTCTGACACTAGAATCATAGGATCGATTCTCCGCATCTCCTGTATCTCCTTTTACTCCTCCATTGTTTTCGACCGCTTCCCTCACAAAATCACTGTCGGCAAGATCACTTTCATCGTAGATAGCAGCTTGAATAGCTATAAGAGCCCCAGCTGAAACCCCACCAGAAAAGACCATATCTGGATTAATTTTATAAAGATCGTCCGTCGCAGCATCCATTTTTAGATGGCGGATGGCCGCTCTTATATCAGCCGTTGCCTTAGCAGCAATGTCTATTGCTAGAATAGAATCCGGCACCACTCCCGCAAAATTGATCAACCTATAATCGAAGGTAGCTGCTACATAACCTTTCTTAGCATACGCAATCGCAAAATCTTCCATGCTCTGACGAACTCCATTGATAAATGCACCACCGAAAGCAAGAACAATGGCAGGGCGGTTTACTTCCGTATCACCCGCTGGCGTATATATATCCATCATCAATTCCTGAAGTACACCATCTTGATCGAAATTTTCTCCAAACTTTACAGTAGTCATTTCTACTTCTGCAAATAGATCATCTATATACCGTTCTGATTCACACGGCGTCAGCATTTCTTCAGGAGGATTATCCTCACTACATCCCATTA
>CAZFJO010000194.1:0-7697 GCA_964518915.1 uncultured Saprospiraceae bacterium | reverse complement strand
ATATAGAAAAGGTGGATTCATTAATATAATTCAAATCGAATTATATATAATACTATACTTGATTAAAACATTGATATGAGTCGTGACGGTATTATATCCATCTATTCAAGTGGAAGTAATCACATTCGTTGTTCGAAATTCTATCGACTGAATGAGTTGTTTACGGATAGACCGGGCCTTACATTGAAGTATGTCATATCTGGGCAAGAAAGCTATTCCCTTGAAAAAGAAAGAATTGTCTTAAGATCGGGTCAGGCTGTCTTTTTTCATAATGAGCAATCCTTTGAGTGTAGGATACATTCTAACCGTGCTACTAAAGGCATATGCATTGATCTTGATACCAATGGTATCGCTGATGGAATTGTAGATCCCCTCATGGAAAAAGAAGTTTTCCTTTTGGATCCAGAATTGAAAACACAACAGATTAATGTATTAGATAGAAATTTAGAGGAAATTCTTAGAAACGTTCCTGTCGAAGATTCAGTTGAAAACCCGCTGTATTTTCAAGAACTGTTCAATGAGATTTCTATGCATGTACACTCCATGGAAACGAAACATATTCTTGAGCTAGAATGCGTTCCGTTGAAAAAAATTAATGCGAGGAAAGAGATTTATAAAAGATTGATCGTTGCTAAAAATTATATAGCTGACCACTATGTAGAAGGTGTTTCATTGAAAGAGATTTCCAGCGAATGCCAGATATCTGTTTTTTATCTACAGCGTTTATTTAAGAGAGTATTTGGTTGTAGTCCATCTGGTTTTCTAGAAGAACTGCGGATGGAAAAAGCAATGGATTTATTGAACCCATCTACTCCTATATCCGAAGTTGCTTATATGATAGGTTACAATGATGTTTCTTATTTCAGTAGAAGGTTTAAGAAAAAGATAGGGGTGAGCCCTAAACAGTATGCCTCCAAGAATATATAGTGCATTTATAGGATTAATTAACTAGACTTGCTAAGATCTTCTAGCACCATCTTTTTTATTTTAAAAAAGTTCTCCAATATCATTTTGTTATTCTTGTCCGGAGGATAAGTTGTTATCCTTATTTCCATAATTAAACCTTCTGGGGCAAAAAAATCATTGAACAAAGGCCCATTTTTATGTAGCTGTTTATATGGGAAGCCCTCTGCAACCCATGCTTCTCTGTTAACTAAACCGCTTTTAGAATTGTAATAAATCTTAGTGCATGGAATTCCTAGGATGTCTTTTCTTTCATTGGTTCTTATTACTGTACTGAAGTCGTCGACATCTGATAATTTTAAGTTGCCAAGATTTAGTTTTGCATTTTCATCTGTATATATGTTTATCCCATTGGCATCTTGGATACTACTCATTTTGGTGCCTAAGGTATTGTTGAAATTAAATACTTCTATATGGTTTGAATGGTAGATGTGGCAGACTAGGCTGTCATATCCGTATAACATGATTTTTTCGTAATCTCCCAATGCATCTGATTGACCTCCGACTAAATTGGTTTCCCTTTCGTAGATTAAAGTACCTTGAAATTGAACCAATTGAGACCAAGCATTACTAGAAGTAAATAAAAATAATAATAAAAATAAAAATCCTGCCTTAATCATATGATCGCTTTTTAATACATCATTTAATTCGATTGTTGTAAAAGAATGTCTGTCGAATTGAAATTGCCAAAGTATAGGTATTTCTTACTTTCTACTTCTATAGGTAATAGACTGATTCCACCTGTGAAAGATAGTTCAGGGAGTAAATGGTCAGCTCTTTTATACTTGACTTTTCCTTCGAAAATTTCTGATACATACACTTGCACCTTTTTATCATTTATGAAATTACTGGTAATGATGTCTTTTTTTCCATCTTCATTAATGTCTAGAAATACAGCATCTAAGGTGGTAGATTGATCATCGGGTAGTCGGTCAGAGACGTTGATGAAATTGCCTTTACCGTCATTTTCAAGCAATTGGTTATTCGGATTTTTCTGTGGGTTCCATCCTACATTACAATAAAACAGATCCTGATCCCCATCCCCATCATAATCTAGACTGATGACCTTCCGTGTTTCAATGTTGTTAGGCAGAGGGAGCCTTTCAGAAACTTCTATAAATTTTCCTTCGTCATTTAGATAAAGATTATTGCTTCCTTCTTCTATACCTTCTACTATGTCTAAATCATCATCACCATCAATGTCTATGGCGATGATATCTTGAGTGTGGTCTGAATTGATGGGCCATAGACTATTCTTATCTAAGTAAAAGGTCTTTCCTTTATCATTGAGATAGAGTTCATTCTGTCCACGTATTCCTAGTAATACATCATCCCAACCATCTTGATTGAAATCATGGACAAGTACTGCATTGGCTTGACCCGTTTTTGGAATTTGGAATTCCATGTAGTCGAATTGTGCCTTACCATCGTTGAGAAGTAGTTCATGATTTTCAGTATCCTCACTGACAAATACAAGGTCCATATGACCATCGCGATTAAAGTCTCCTATTCCTATATCTTCTGAATCTTCTCCATTGACAGGAGGGCTATAATTCCTTAATTGAGGCAATGTTGCGCCTGGAACCCACTTTCCAGATTCATATAAGAAAATCTGATTTGGGCCGAATTCTGTTGCAATCACTAAGTCTCCATGTCCGTCTCCATTGAAGTCATGTGTGACAGCATCCATACTTGACATAGAGGTTTTAGCCTGAGGGAATAAGGTGGATTCAATTCTATACGCGTGTGTTTTAGCTGTGACTGTATCCGCATTTATCCATTCATCTATAATTGTCGGAAGCTCCTTGTTGAATTTAGTTATGGCAATCTGGGCGGCCATGCCAGTATTGATATATTCTAGTTCTTTCATCCTGGACGGTACTTCAGCGAATACATGATTAGTCCCTTCTACGATTTTAAAAGAAGCTTGATTAGGGTGTTTCTCGTTGATTGCATGAACAAGTAACTCTGTGTCTAATGGACCTATGGCATGGACATCATATTCTCCATATAAGCCGAGAACTGGCGTCTTCGTATTTAACCAAGATTTCAAGAAGTTGTGCTTGCTGAAATTTTTCCAGAAATCAACCTTTCTAGTAAATATCATGTCATCTTTTTCTGAATATCCATGCCATTTCTCAATAAGTGCTTTTTCTGTTGTTGTTAAATCTTGATGGGCTACATCGTTTTCATACAACTTGCGGATAGCAGATTTAAGTATGTGTAATTGATTCATGACGCCTGTGACATCTTCAGAATAAGCTTGGGAGTAGAGTGTTAGATCTACAAGATAATCGTTCCATGGTTTTATCATAGTACCATAAACCATCACTCCAGCCACTTCAGATTCTTCAGCTATTAAAGGAGCAACAGTACCTCCTAAGGAATGTCCGAATAAATAGATTTTATCCTTGTCTACCAGGTTTTGTTCTTTAAGGAATGTGAGTCCATTACTGAAATTTTCAACTTCGTCGTCGAACGAGTTTTCTATGCAAGGTTGTAGATTTACATATTCACCGATGCCTGGTTTTTCAATTCTGAATACGGCATAACCTAAATCAACCAGATGATTGGTCAGTTGGAGTGTGGGGTCAAGGGGGTGACCGTTGATCGTGTGACACGGGTATCCCTGGATAAAGTATATGGTAGGGAAGGGGCCTTCCGACTTAGGATAGGTAAGGTAGGCTCGGACATACCCTTCTCTAAACTGGACTTCAAGTAATTTTAACTCATGATTGGGTTTTTTTAGGGGTTGTCTAGGCATAATTTTTCCGGTTAGCTCAACGGTATTTCCATCTCTAAGCACCAGTGCCGTAGTGTTATTACCAGCGATCAACTGATCTACAGCTTGGCCTATTTTTTCTCCAGTGATAAGTTTTATGCCATTTAATTCAAGTAGGATGTCTTTAGGTTTCATGCCTAAATTTTCAGCCGTTGTATTAGGGAACACGGTATGTACAGCATGAATTCCTCCTTTGTCATTTTCAGGAGCAGGAGCAACTTGTACGCCTAAGCTTCCTTTCGTAGGTATGTTTTGCGCTATCAAGGAATGCGTAAAAAGTAAAAATGTTATGATTGTTATCCTGTGCATTTAGTCTGTTTTTAAGCAATTTAATTTCTTCATGTTACTTTAAATAGGACTATGTTGCTTTTTGTGATTTCATTCTAAAATGAGTCTTGTAAAGAAACGGCCGCTCAAGACTACAATTGGTTTACTCAATGTTCCATTCACTATTCCGAAATTCACCATTGAAAAGAAGGATTTTTTGGATAGGGTATTGCCTATCCTGGAGCATAAGAACATTGATTACAACGTCTATGAAAATGGACCAGAAGATTACAACGTCAAAGTAGAAGATGTCCAAGCGATGGATGTATTCATGACAGAGAAACTGAAAGGGTTGATAGAAATAAGTGACTTATATCACCTGGAGAGCAATGGTGAAGCCATATTGATTTTCAGCAACAACTTCGGACGAGCACAGATAAAGGATTATATCAAGATGATTCAATTTGTCGAAAGTGCTAAATCTATACTTAAAGAGCAGTATTTAAAAGTTCAAGCATGAACATAGCATAAAGCTGTCTGAGCCTTTCTTTTCCACTTGTTTTCTGGTATGGGAAATCCAGATGTCGGCATAGTACATAGAGTCTGTTACTGCACGATTTCCGCTCTATATCCATTGAGTATTAATAGAATCAACGAAGATTCATTTGGTGTAAACCGATCCAGCTATATTACAATTAATCCATCTTATCCTGTGAAGCAATTCGATGTCATAAATCTCCATTCAGGTGCTTTTCGTAGAAGTTTTCAGGCATACTCAGACAGAAAAAGTAAATTGTGATCTAGAAAGACTTTCAACTCAAGCAGTGCAGACCATAAAAACTTTTAATCCTTCCCTGAGACATCATGCCCTCATCGGCATACTCTTGAGTGTTTGGGGCTTTTTATTTGCTTTTTTTATTAGACCATTTGAACATGGAGAGATGGACACTGAGAAGTGGCTACTGGTAAGCATCGGATTTAGTGGTTTTGTCTTTGTTGCGTATCTCATAGTCAGCATCTTGCAGAAAGGGGTTTATAAGCGTCGGGGTGCGTGGAGTCTCTTTTTAGAAATAGGGTTTTATGTTGTTTTCTATCTTATCTACACGATGTTAACGTATGTCTTCTATCGCAGCTCTATCATCCAGGGCTTCTATGGCTTTGGAGAATTTCTTCAGCAGATCATATTGAAGATCTTTTTAGTTGTCACACCCATTCTGTTTATCGCGCGGAGGTATGTCCATACGCTTATAAGCAAAAATGACGACGTGATTACGTTGAAGGGGGCCAATAAGTTAGATGTTTTAAAGATAAAACCAGCAGACCTGGTCTGTATCTCCAATGCTCAGAATTATGTAGAAGTCTACTACCTCGAAAACGATGTGCTCAAGACCAAGTTGCTGCGAAGCTCTTTAAAGCAGATGGAAGCAGACATCGATTTTATGATTCGTATCCATCGGTCTCACCTCATCAATCCCAGCCACTTCAAGTCGTGGGTAGACGGCAAGACAGTGGCCCTCACACAATTGCAACTTCCTGTCGCTAAAAACTACAAAGAGCGGCTTTTGTCGCTGTGATTTTCGTACCTAAAACGGCTAAGTTTATCCCTAAGCGTTCTTTCACTTACCTAAAACACAGGGCTTTTTACCTCCTTTTTACGCATTCTTGAGTTTTCGTTCCATTCCTTCTACATTGATCCCATCACCAAACGCGTAAGCGACATGAAAAAACTTTATTGGATCATTTTTGCCGGGCTATGCATCTTTTTTAGTTATCATCCCATCCAGTATTTTTTAGCAGACGAACCCATTCTACTGCTTTCCTCTAAGTCGATAGAATTGCTGCACAGCCATTTTTACAAGCCCTCTTTTTATGCCCATATCTCCTTGGGTGGAGTGGCCTTGCTCGTCGGTTGGGTGCAATTTATCCAGAAAGTGAGAACCCGATATCCTTCCATCCACAGAACGATCGGGAAGATCTACATAGGCTCTGTATTGATCAGTGGCCCATGTGGGTTTTACATAGCCTTATATGCTTCAGGAGGAATCTCTACTAAGATGGGTTTTTCCATCGGAGGAGTACTATGGACGGTATTGACTTTTCTGGGCTACAGCGCCATCCGGAAGGGGAATGTAGCCTTGCACCAGAAGTTACTCTTGTACAGTTATGCAGGTACCTTCGGAGCAGTGACACTTAGACTCTGGTTGCCGCTTCTTATGATGATGATGGGAAGCTTCCGAGATGCTTATGCCGTGGTGGCTTGGTTGAGCTGGTTGCCTAATCTCTTAGTCGCCTATCTGGTGATCGAGCATAGAGCTGTTCTCGTTGCCATCTACCATAAGTTCCACATAAAGAAGGTTGCGATCGCTCTGATGGTTTTAATTCCGATGACCATCTTGATGTCCTTCCTCAGCCCCCAGACTTGGTTCTACACCAGTCCATCTCTTGAGGGCGAGCCCTTCGAGAAATTGAGCTCCTTGACATCGTCAACCTTCAACTCGGAGAAGTTAGAAGAAATAGAAAAATACCTAAAGGAAAAATCTGAGACCACCAGTATGCTTGTGCTAGAACACGGTAAGGCAGTATATGAGTATGGTGATGTATCTGAAATCAGTTATCTGGCTTCTTGTAGAAAAAGTGTTTTAGCAATCCTCTACGGGAAATATATTGCTGACGGTACCATAGACCTTAACGAACAGATCGGCGCTATAGGCATCGATGAGGCCGATGGGTTGTTGCCCATTGAAAAGCAAGCGACTGTTGACCACATCATTACTTCACGCTCGGGCGTTTTTCACATTCCAGCTAATGGGGGTTACGACGAGCGCAACATAAAACCAAGGGGTAGCGTAACGCCGGGCTCATACTTTGTTTATAACAACTGGGATTTCAATGTGGCTGGACACATCTTAGAGGTAAAGTCTGGGAAATCCGTGTATCAGGAGATGGAAGAACAGTTGGCGATACCGTTGGGCTTCCAAGATTGGCACATAGACAACCAATCCAGATCGATTAATGAAAACAAGTCTCGATATTCTGCTTATCACATGCACTTGTCTACAAGAGACATGGCCAAGATCGGACAACTGATGCTCCAGGAAGGGCGGTGGAAGGGACAGCAATTGGTACCTCAATCATGGGTAGAGAAAATTACCACTACGGTTACACCTCGAGACACAGTCACCCAGCGGAACCGAGAAGATGATTCAAGTCCTGTCCTACAATCATATGGGTATATGTGGTGGCTACTAGAGCGATTTTACGACAACCCAGATTTTGAGGGAGCGTATATGGCCAGTGGATTCGGCGGACAGTTTATCGCGGTCATTCCCAAGAGAGGCATTGTCATTGCCCATAAAACGAAAATTGATCTGCTGACGACCCTAGGGTTTTCTCAGAGAAGTTCTACACCGGATGGGCGATTCTGGTGGATCATGAGAAACTTATTGTTGAATAGAAAACCACTGGCTTCTCTTTCAGAAAAGATGTCAACAGATGATATGCTCAGCTTTATAAAAACAGCATACCAGGGCGATTCAGAATATGCGATTTCAGAACGATTGATCAATGAGTATGGACAGGATCTAGCCGATGAAGGTAAGTTCAGTGAGGCGATTAAGTTTTACAACCTTAACTTGGAATTGTATCCACAAGGATATTTCACCCACCGGACATTTAATTATCTGGC
>CAZFJO010000193.1:0-7732 GCA_964518915.1 uncultured Saprospiraceae bacterium | reverse complement strand
GGGTAGGGTAGCAGCTATTTCATGCCAGTCTATTTTTCTTTCTGCTACGGTGATGTATCCAGTTTCATTGATGAAAGCTTGAAACGCTCGATTGGTCACTTCGGACTGGTCCATCCAGAAGGCATCGATTTCTACGAGGTGTTTAGGGAATTCGTTCTGATCAGCTTGGTTGTTGTCACCACCCATAGAAAGCGTCCCAGCTGGAATGCGCACCATGTTGTCTTCAGAGATGATGTTGTGGGAAGTGGAGAATTTACCGGTACAGCTAGAGAGAAGGAAAATTATTCCTACTATAAAACATTCTTTGCCTGTGTATTTAAATCCTTCCATCTTACACAAAGTATGTATTATCTGGTTTTTATCCTAAGGGAAGGTATAGGTCTGAGTTTTACATTAATTAAAGAAGAAGACGGGGAATCGAGGAGTTGATTTTTGTTTTTCCTGTAATGGCAGATAGATTTCTTAACGAAAGTATTCTCAGATACAGCCTAACTAATCCATTATTATCACTCCACTCACCCTCTAAAACTAAAAAACCCTGTTTCCTCATAGTGAGAAAACAGGGTCGGTTATCCTTAATAGAACGTCTGTTCTATACGTAGGCTTAACTAGTAGCGGTTACGGTTGTAACCTCCACCGCCTCCTCCGCCACGGTTCCCACCGCCACGGAATCCACCGCCTCCGCCTCCACGACGGTCATTGCTGCGGTCTTCAGCTTGCTTAACAACGATATTTCTACCGTCTACTTCTTGTCCATTAAGAGAGGCAATAGCTGTAACTCCTGAATCATCATCAGGCATAATTACAAATCCATAACCTTTTGATCTACCTGTATCACGATCAAAAATGATTTTAGCACTTTCTACTTCTCCGAAAGCACCAAACAAATCTTCTAGCTGCTCAGTTGTTGTACTGTAATCTAGTTTGGCAACGAAAATATTCATAAAATAAAAATTAAAAAAATTAATAAAAATAACGCTGCCTACATTATGTAACACTAAAATAAGGAACAATAAGCAACAGGGTTATGTCAAAAAAAGACTCACGCTCATTAGCAATGAAGCCACAAATATACAAGGTTTATCCGAGATTGTATGTTAATTTATTTTAAGCCAACAAAATTATCACGCATCTTCCTTGCAATATTATTACAATTATTAATCAAGATACGTTCCATAAATAATGAAAGAAACCATCATCTTTCTTCCATCCTTCTCGTTCGTACAGTTTCTGAGCCGGATTATCGATGGCTGTAGCTAAGCTGAGCCCTTTAAAATTAAGCATTTCAGCGTATTTTTTACTCTCGGTTAATAAACGTGTTGCGATTCCTTGACTTCTATATTTTTCAACCACATATAGATCGTTAAGCAGCAAACTTCGTTGTATACTTACACTAGAAAATATAGGATATAATTGTGTAAATCCGACCAATTCGTTTCCTATCTCTGCTAGTATAATGGTAGATTCTCCGAGTTTCATCCGCTCGCGTAAGAAAGCAGATGCCGCATCTAGATCGCTTTCTTGCTCATAGAAGACGCGATAGGCATCGAACATAGGCGCTAGCATATCGACGTCGAGTAGGGTAGCAATCCGAGTAGTTGTCTGATTCATCGTATAGGTTTAAAGATTCAGTTCGATAATATGAAATTGAAAGGTGCTTTTATTTATACTGCAACATACTCAACAATTTCGAATTACTGCGGACACCGCAATTCTAAAGAAAAAGAGGAGTAAGTCTCGGCGACCTACTCCTCCATATAATTGCAATAAAAAAACGAAGGGCCCTTGCCCTTCTAAGCTCTATGTATTAATTGTCAGAAGATATTCTAGACGATTCATCTGCCGTAGCCGTTCTTCTCTTTCTTGCCTGCTTTACCTTCTTGTTACCGAAGTTATATGTAAACGAAACACTTGCTCTTCTAGAATCTCTAAACTCATTGACCTTTAGGTTAATATCATCTTGCATTACATCGACATTTCCTACTTGAGTACGGAAGATGTCATTGACACCGAATTTAATCGATCCATTACCATCCATGATTCTTTTAGAAATTCCTAAGTCGATGCTGTATTGAGGTTGTACCTCGAATAATCCCCAGACTAATTTACTCTGGTAATATCCAGAAATTTCTCCTCTCCATCCTTTACCTACACTGATCTCATTACCCATATATAGGTTGTAAGAGAACTGGCTATTGTCTAAAATACCAGAAGGAATAACAGAAGTGAATTTGTTATAGAAACCAGTCAAACTTAATCGTGTAGTCCACCTCTGACCGAGAACGATAGGTGCAGTAACATTGGCACTATAGTTATCATAATCATCTAGATTCTGGGTAGTCTGGAAAGTCGTGTTCATATCCGAGAATTGTTCGATGACATCCGTCATAGCTTCTGTTGTCTTAGAATAATTAAGAGAGACGAATAAGGATCTTCCTAGGCCATAGTTCAAGCCAAACGATTGTGCGTATTGAGGTCTTAAGAATGGATTTCCTTTCTGGAAAGTGAAATCATCTAGGTATTCAATAAATGGATTCAGGTTTTGGTAATTAGGTCGATTCAATCTTCTTGAATACGTATAACTCAAGCTGTGCTTTTCTGCGATGGTATGTGATAAAGAAAGACTAGGGAATAAGTCTGTGTAGCTTCTTTCTACTCTTTCATTAAGAGTTACAGAGTTGCCATCAGAATTTGTTTTTTCTAATCTTAACCCAGCTTGTACCATAAACTTGCCTATCTGTGTAGAGGTATTTGCGTAAGCGGCAATCACATTCTCTTCATAGACGAACTGGTTGCTTCTCTCGCTGTTCACTATCCATGCACCATCAACCTGATCCTCAAATAGGGTCGTGTTATCCGTCTTTACTGTACTGAATTTCCCGCCCAATTCTAGATTGTACTTTCCTACAGTCGTATTGTAATCTACTGTACTTGCGAATATATCAATCGTAGTCTCTGTGTCGTTCCTCAACAATCCTGGTGAGCGCAATTCTATGCCGTTGTCATCCATGTAACTGTTGGTATAATTCGCAAGTCCGTCGTTTTCATAAATAGAATAATCAGCGTCGAAGGATATGGCAGACCCTTTGTCGTTAAGGTCTTGCTTAAGGTTTATATTGAAAGAAGTGTTGCTCCAGTTATTGTCTTCACCAGAGATAACTCCTAGTTGGCTAAATTCTGGTGCATTGCTTCCTGATATCATGGTCATATTATCATTGCTGAAATCTCTATCACCTATATTGGTTTTAGCAAGCACGCCGAGTGTGGTTTTATCCGATAGGGTAAAATCGACTCCTACCTTGGCGTTGTGGCTTATACCGTTGAAATTCATCTCACTTTCCTGGGTAAACAATGTGCTGCCATTCTGGAAAGGTATGTCTCTTACAAGGTTTAATTCATTGAACCCAGCCCAGTTGGAATTGCTATAATCTCCATATACGTTGACCTTGTCTGATCTGAAGTTAAGCATCAGACTTCCATTGTAATTGCTCTTTCTACCCTGACGACCAGAAAGTGTGACGCTTCCATTAGAGCCTAGGTTTTCGTTTTTCTTCATCACTATATTAATGATTCCAGAGTTCCCTTCTGCGTCGTACTTAGCAGATGGATTCTGTATAATCTCGATACTTTCTATGACTGAAGATGGCGTACTTTCTAGTAGACGTGCTATGTCTTGATTAGACATGTATTGTTGCTTACCATTAATCGTTACAAGTACGCCTTGCTTTCCTTTTAAGGCTATGTTGTTGTCCTTGTCGATAACTACACCTGGTGATTTCTGAAGTACTTCCAGCGCGTTGTTTCCGGCAGCAACTGAAGAGTTAGATACATTAACGACTACCTTATCGGCTCTTAATTCTATAAAGGGCTTCGTTGCAGTTACTGTAACCTCGTCTAAATTTACCCCACTTGTAAGTGCGATGGCTTGTGTATTGTGCATGGTTGATCCAGTCAGAGAGAAAATTTCTGTATTCGCTTCTCCGAATCCGACCATAGAAGCGACTAGGTAATAAGATCCATTTTCAACTTCTTCGAATATAAAAGCACCTGCTGTATCTGTAAAGGTACCCTTGTGGAGCGTAGAATCTGCGCCATTCATCAATAGGACATTAACGAACTCTAGATTTTCTCCTTCTTGTGATGTAATGGATCCTGTTACAGAATTTTGCGCTTGCGCAAATGTGGTTATCATTAAACCAATTAATAGTAGTAAATTTTTCATAAATGGTGGTATAAATAATTTTTATGATGTTGTGTACGGGAGAAAGACGATGATAAATCTAAATAGGTTTCAGGAAGGATTTACTTGTACGACGGACAAGAACGTTTTATCGTCTAATGGATTGGTTATTTATACAAAAGGTGATTATGTGCATATGAAATTTCTTGGTCTTTGGAAGAGTGTTCAAGCTGTCACAACTATAAATGGATAATAGAAAGATTAGAAGAAGGAATAATCAAGATAAACACGTATCAAAAAAGGCGGAAATATGTTAGATGCTTTACATATTATGTTTTGTCTTATATATTTTAAGCTGAAATAAAAGCCATTACAAAATGCAAAAATTATATATATTTTTTCTAAATTTGTTATATCGGAGTAGAATAATGAATGTATCAGGTATAGTTCATCTCATCGTTCAATTTTCTTTTCCGCAACGCCATGAATTATTAATGTGAGCATTGATAGGGCTGTATAATGACGAAAATTGAAAAACCGCTTTGGTTTAGACATCTCACTGGGAGGTGCTTCTAAACAGATTTTCCTCATTGTATCGGTTTTATCTGGGTTCATCAGAAGACTGAAGTAAAAGGAAAATGATAAAAAAAAGCTATCAAAGTATTCTGAGAGGAGTGTGTCTATCTATTTTCTTCCTTTATCTAGGGAACCAAGTTTCTGCACAATGTGATGATGTATGGGTAGGTGGAGTCTACTACTATTGTGACCCGATGAAGCCTGATTCATTTTATGTAGGCTTTACGGTAGATGGAGCGACAGGTATGTGGGATGTTGTGGAAAGCACAACCGCAACCATGAATACGGGGCTTTTTTCTAACTCCGTTATGGGTGGAGTTGATTTTGAAGGAGAGCCATTAACGGGACCACTTGATTTTACTGGTGTTACCGAAAATTATGTTCAGTTTGGACCATTCGAGAATGGAACCATGTATGATATTTCCATCACAGATGGAACATGTTCTATTCCTGTTACCAGCGGAACCTATTCTTGTGCTGGTGTAACTTCTGGAGGTTGCGATGCTGCTGTTCCTTATTACGAAATAGATTTTAGCAATGCAACAGGTGTTGAAGTCCTGATATTGGGAAGAGAAAGAATAGAAGGTTGTTGCGAGGTAGCTGGACGATGTTTTGAATTCGATATAACGATTGATAATCTTGTTGCCGGTTTACAATTCGAATTGCTGGGTGCAGGAGGAGGGACGATAGGGTCTTCGCTAGTAGGCGATTTTATGTGCGACATTGCCACTTGTGGAGCAAATGAGATGTGCTTCACCACAACTCAACCTATGAATGATCCATTGTGCCTCTCTGAAGGAAGATTTACCATCGTCACTTGTAAAGCTGGTAACAACCCCAATGGTGTCTCGATTATTCCTATTCCTGCCATTCAAGCTCCAGAAATTACTGTATTACAAGATTGTTCATCCGGAGCCATTGATATTATAGGAGCCGCATCCGTTACTTATGAAGGTCTTACAGATAGCCCAGATCTTGACCTTACAGAATCTAACCTAGTCTGTCTAGAAATGTTGAATGGAGAATGTACTTCCTTCGAGTTCGTATACGACGAAGCTCAGTATGGAGCAGTAACCGATTGTAACGGTAAAGTATATGAATACCTGCTTACTGCCACGCCGGAAGTAACAGACTGTAATGAAGTGGTAACAGATATGGCAGTCTTCACAGTTTTGCCTTTATTGGAAGCAGATATCCAATTTATCTGTGATGATCCTAATGATCCTAACAGTATATCGGTCGAGCCGATCTTATCAGGGGTAAGTGCCACTTGTGATTATTACGAATATTTTTGGACAAGTTTAGGAGATACGGCAAGTGTACTGATGGATGCTGTTCCTGGTAATGATGACACATTGATTATAAAAATAGATTTTCCAGGTATTATCCCTCATTGTTATGATACGATTGCTTTTACAGTACCTACAGAAGTATTTACTATAGAATGCCCTGCTGATGAAGTGGTAGATTGTAGAGATAATATTCCAGCTGGTAATGAGGCTCTACTTACGGTAAACAATTTTTGTGGTACAGCAGAAGTCGTCTTTTTTATGGAAGCATTCGATTCTGGCGGAGGATGTGTAGATGATACGCTTATACTTACTAGAACATATACAGCTGATAGAGATGGAGATTTATCCAATGCCAATGACCAGTTGTCTTGCAACCAACTGATTAAAATTGTTGATAGCGAAGCTCCTACTTATGTAGTTCCAGCCGCAGTGACCTTATCGTGTGAGCAAGATCCACTGGATCTTTCTCTTACTGGTGATGTGACTGGAGTTTTAGATAATTGTGGGATCCTTGATACGATGTTTGCAGATTCTCCTGTAGGAGATGGATGCATGATGACCATAACGAGAACATGGACAGTACAAGATTCTTGTATGAATATGACTGTTCTCGATCAGATCATTACTATACTAGATACCATTGCTCCAGTTCCTCCTGTAGGCCCTGGAGATGAGACTCTTACCTGTGCCGATTTAATTCCTGCGGGATCTATGCTTACTGCAGTTGATGCTTGTCAAGGAGATATCTCCGTTATGAATGTAGATATAGACAATGGAGGAGCTGGGTGCCCTATGGATCCACTTATCATCTCAAGAAAATGGTACTTCGATGATGGTTGTGGAAATATAGATAGTACCTGTCAGACAATAACGGTAATAGATGATGTAAATCCTACGGCCATATTTCCAGCTGACACTTCTATATTATGTGATGCCGTTTCTACGCCTGCCGAACTAGGAATGCCTACCGCTGTTGATGATAACTGTTCTACTCCTACAGTAGAATTTGTTGATGTAAGTGTTTTAACCGACTGTGCTGGAACAGGGACGATAACAAGAACATGGACGATAACGGATGCTTGTGGAAATGCAATTGTTCAAGATCAAATCATTACGTTAATCGATACCATAGATCCTACTGGAATATTTCCTGGAAACATAACCATAGAATGTGATGAAGATTCATCTCCTACTAATACAGGCGTCCCTACTGGTCTTATGGATAATTGTAGCCTCACGGCCAATATAATAGTCAATTCATCAGATGCTGTAGACCTCACTTCTTGTGGAGGGACTGGATCCATTACAAGAACCTGGACCATCATGGATGAATGTGGGAACTTCATTACTATGGATCAGGTAATAACCATAGAAGACACTACACCACCTACAGGTGTATTTCCGGATCCCATAACCATTAATTGTACCCAAGACCCCCTTGATCTGACATTGACTGGAGAGCCTACTGGTGTCTTGGATAATTGTACTGATGCCATGTCTGTACTGGTCGAATTTACGGATGTCCCAACTCTTACAAGTTGTAATGGTACAGGAATTATAATGAGAAACTGGGTACTGACAGATGGTTGTGGAACTACAACGGAAGGATCTCAAACAATTACAATAATAGATGATACACCTCCAGTACCACCATTACCTCCAGCAGGAGAGGAATTCGCGTGTC
>CAZFJO010000192.1:0-7753 GCA_964518915.1 uncultured Saprospiraceae bacterium | reverse complement strand
AGATTGAGCAATAAATGATCCTCCGATAGAAGATTTTGTTTTTAAACTATCCTGAGCCACTTCGCTTAGGTTAAACGTAGCGCCTGTATCGAACAACATCGGAATTTCATCCTCACCAACTTTCATAAAAAAAGATGGATGGCCGAATCTAGGATTTCCCAGAAGATCCTTTTTAAATCCTACTTTCTGAGTATGAATATCTGCTTCACTTAGGTTCAAGGCAGCATGGAGTATGACTTCTTTTTTCATATAATCAAATGTCCACGCCTTTTCCATAAAAAAGAATTGTCCAAAGAAACCTTCATCAATAACATCAGCATTATGCTTATGCACGAATTCTTGAGGCGGGACAAAATAGAAAGGCCAGCCGATTGCTTTAGATAATCCTTTGTTTACATAAGGGTGGTAGATAGAATCTTTAATAATTTCAGTAGCATAGATAAACTCCGTCTCTTCTCCATCAAGTGATTCAGTTAAGACTTTTTCTTCTAGTCCTAGTTTTTTTATGGCATCTGGTATATAGCTGTAAAGCCTCCACCTGTATCGGTATAAACCGAAATGCTGTCATTTCCAGTTGTCGGGATTTTTAAGAATATTCTATCTCCATTATCAAAGAAAGAAGGTAATACCCTATCTAGTTTTAACGCCTCAGTCTGTCCTTCATGACCTGGGTTTCCACATGAAAGAAAGACTAAGACAACCAGTAGAAATACATGCCTATTCATATCATTTATTTACCATATACTTGAAATCATAACAGACTCAATGTACGTCAGAAGTTTCTCAATTCTTTATCTACAACTAAATTTAATTTACATAAATCGAATAAATACCTAAACGACCTTAATGGTTATCTGACAAAGATTCTTAGTTGTCTAGATATAAGAAATAGCCGGATGCGACTCCTATTCTAAAATATAGAATCCTATCTTCCAGATATATATTGTGTTCATCAGACCCGGCATATCCTAAGTCAATAAAACCTGCAATATTTGCAGAAGCGGGAAGCCTTACAAAAACAGTCGCAGAAAGATTGACATCCTTCTCCCAACTTAAATCGGGATGTAGAAGTGAGTTGTCACCGAGGGCAAGTTTAGCGTGAAACTTTAAGCGCAATTTTTCAACATCGTTTCCATGCTCTCTTCCCGTCCAGAGGATGGAGCAATTAAACAAGACATTCTTTCTAGAATAAAACTGTTCAAGATCCTGTTCATATGCTGCATCATTCAATATAGATTGATACTCTAGATTGGCGTTGAGGAAAATACAGCTATCAATCAATCTATTGTAGTGGTATCCAGCTGTCCAGTAGTTTGTAGAAAAAGAACCATTAAATCTATTGAACATATGCCCTTCATTCACTTGTTGCTGTAAGTCATCTATCGGAAGCTCTCCCATCATCCGCTGCGTATTGCTAGAGAGTGTTTCTCCGTTCTGACCATTAGAGTAATGGTTAAAAGATCCTGAAACGTATTGAACAACATGGTCTCCTCTATTTACCAGAGGAAGTTTATAATATATTTTTAAACCAGGTTTATAAGAAGTTCTTACTGGGCTGCTCTCCTCATAGAACATACGCAAGCCTAAATCCATATTCATCTTAATGATGAAATTATCCGCATATGACATATCAAGTGCCCTGACCAACCAGGGATCCCACACATACCCATAAGAATCAAGCATAAAGTAATTGGCGCTGACATAACCATCAAGAATGTAATTAGAGTTATTCATTTCATTTTCAAGCTGCTTGTATTGATTAAGAAAAAGAGCAGAGATTTTACCTTCTTCGGAAAATAGTTTTACAAGTTCTTTAAAATGAAAAGTCTCAACTACACGACTTGTATCTTGCGTATAGCTTGAATGACATATACATAGTAGAATAATGAAAAAGAGGTTCTTCATGGGGCAAGGGTTTACTCATCTAATTAAAACAACATCAAGACTAGCCGCACCTCTATTAAACACACATCTCAGATTGCAATAGCATAAATCTTTAAAGTCTGTATTAAAGTAATCAGAATATAGAAAGTAAAATTATGGTTGTCAGAATTTTCTAGTGACTGGTATGAAGTAATTAGTATCTGACAGTAGCTATGAATACATACTATTAAATGTAACGATTGAATTTCCCTAAGTATAAACTTCCTTTCTTAAGATAGAAATAAGTGTGAGCTTAAAGATCCATGTACGCTTATTTTAATTCTACCTTAATCATAGATCAAGATATCTCCGTTTAATGGACACAACGTTAAATTAATTTTCTATCTCACTACATAACGATGTTTTAGAACTCCTTCTGGAGCTATATTCATGTGCTAGGAACACAAGCAGTGCGCTTCGTTAAGTATTATGCCAAATCACAAGTCATCGTAAATTCATCCTTTAAGGTGATAAAATCTTCGCAATCTGATTCTACATTTACTCAAAATACATATATGCTTAGACCGCGATACTACCCCTTTTTATTCACCTTGATATTATCCAGTTTTTCTTACTCATTAATGGCTCAGAATATATCTGAGCATATTAAGGTCAATCAGATAGGTTACTTGACCAATCACAACAAGGTCTGTTATGTAAGTGACGAAAACGAAATGGAATTTACTTCATGGAAGATCAAGGAGGTGGGTACCGAGAAGGTCGTATATCAGAGCACAAGCGTTTCTGCAGGCATCAATGATCAAGCAACTGGAGAATATGTATATATGCTAGAATTCAGTGAGTTCAATGATAAAGGAGCCTATTATATAGACGTGGATAATATAGGTCGTTCTTATGAATTCGATATTTCAGAGAATGTATACAATGAAGTTTTTGAAATCGTGATGAAGGGTTTTTACTATCAGAGATCCGGTGTTGACTTAGCATCACAGTATGCTGGAAAATGGGCTAAACCAGCAGAGTATGCCGACGATGCATACCTATACTTGGGGTACGATGGAAACACCATAACGAAAGGAGAAAAAATAGAAGCATCTGGTGGATGGAGAGATGCAGGAGACCCTAATAAGAAAGTTGTGCCTGCGAGTATTGCAACCCATCAATTGCTTACATTGTATGAATACTACCCTACCTTCATTGACCGCTCTCAGTTTAATATCCCTGCTGATGATGACTTCCCTCTCCTTCCTGATTTTCTGGTAGAAGTTAAGGTAAGCCTAGATTGGCTACTAAAAATGCAACGATCGGATGGAGCTGTATGGCATGCTGTAGGACAAGAAGAATTCTATCTAGCTGGTCTAGGAAATCAAGATCCTAATCCTAGATATCTCATGCCCGTTTCTACGACAGCGACAGCAGATTTTGCTGCTGTTATGGCTACAGCTTATAGGGTTTTTAAAAACGTTGATTCCGCTTACGCAAATAGGTGTCTCACCGCTGCAGAAAAAGCATGGGATGCCCTCAATGAGGATGGCATATGGAACAACCCTTCTATCCTAGGCAGAGATGGAAAACTTAAGTATCCTGAAGTAAATGGTTACTCAATAGATCCTCCAGGAATTAACAATACGGCCGTATATACGGATACAGACGATTCTGACGAAAGGCACTGGGCAGCAGGAGAACTGGCAATTTCAACGAACAAGGCAACCTATCACAACTTTTTCACTTCAGGCATCGAAAATGGAATATGGTATCCTTCCTTGTGGCCTTCTGTAGGCAACCTAGCTAATTTTTCTTACGCTCGTGCTTTTAAAGATGAAAACAACAATACCATGAGATTGCTGAAAGGATATCTCCGAGCTTATATGGATTTATATATGGAGAGAATGAGGAATACCGGTTTTGGTACTAGTTTATCCCCTGATGATTACTATTGGGGTTCTAATAATCTTGCCGGCCAATTTGCCTACACCTTTCTCATGTCCTATGACATACTAGGAAATGAAGAATATAGAGAAGCTGCCCTTTCGATGTTGAACTATATTCTAGGGGCCAATTCATTAAATCAATCTTTTATATCAGGTGTAGGAGATAAACCAGTAGAAAACGTTTTCCATCTGCCGTCTTGGTTAGATGGCGTAGATGAAGTTGTGCCAGGGTTGATCCCGGGAGGCCCCAATCAATTTATAACTTCATCAGATATAGTCCATGCAGAGTTGATTCAGACACAGAATCCTCCACCTGCAAAGTGTTACGTAGATAGTGAATTCTCTTTTTCATCCAATGAAGCAGTTATTCTTGAATCTGCAGTGTGGGCATATGTAACCGGTTACTTCTATCATGTCGAAATTGACGACGACAACGATGGATACACCATAGAGGATGATTGCGACGACGACAATGCTGAGGTCAATCCAGATCAGGTTGAGACAGTTTACAATGGCGTAGATGACGATTGTGATGCGACAACCTTAGATGACGATTTAGATCAAGATGGCTATGTCCTGGAAGATGATTGCGACGACAATGATTCTCTCGTAAATCCTGGCAAGATGGAAATTCCATACAATTCATTAGATGATGATTGTGATCCTTCCACCCTTGATGATGACCTAGATCAAGATGGTTTTAATAAGGATGCAGATTGTGACGATTCTAATCCCGATATAAACCCCGATGCCGAAGAAATCCCCAATAATGGCATTGATGAAAATTGTGACAACATGGATGCTACTTCCAGTCTTTATGATGCAGAAGAATCCATTGTTGCTCTATTCCCTAATCCAGTAACAGATGTCTTAAAATTAAAAAACACCACTGGCCCATATACCGTAGAGATATTTTCTATCAGAGGGCATAAGATGCTTAACTTCATTCTCAACAACGGGAACGTTGATGTTTCCAGATTGCCTAGAGGGGCATATATTATGAAGATTGAAATGAATACGCAGATACACCATCAGAGATTTATGAAGATGTGACAATCTTTCATTCATCCTTATTGTGCAATTTCTTAAAAGCATCATATACAGCTAGGTGCAATGTATCTCCATGGTCTAGTTCCTCGAAGTACTTGAAATACAGATCAGCCGTAGACCTCAATTCTTCTTTCAGTTTAGCATATAGTTGTTTAGCAACCTCTACCATGATCTCGCCTTCTTCTCCTACACCTAGATAGATAGAAGGCATATGTGTTGATTCCTGCTTAATACTTTGTTTTAGCAACCCTCCTTTATCCCACCATAGACTCTGGCTTATTATAATGTAATGGGTGAAAAGCGTGGGATGTTCCATTAATATCTGAGTCGCCAGAAGCCCCCCCAGAGATTGTCCTATAATGGTCTTCTGATTACTCACAATATAATTTCGAGTTATATACGGTTGCAATTCTGAAGCTATAAACTCTATAAAGTTGTCAGCGCCTCCAGATGTGGGAAATTCTTTTCTGTCTAGCTCATCAGATGATTGATATGTAAAATCTCTTTTTCTATCAACATTACTTATACCCACAACGATAGACTCAGGAACCATATCGATCCATGGAAAGGACCCGAATTGAACCAGTCCAGATATGTGTATAAAGTCTTCTGACTTCGATCCATCGAGTAGATAAATCACTGGATACTTACGTGTAGAATCTGGATGATAGGACGCTGGAAGATAGATGTTAAAGCTACGCGATTCATCGAGAACTTCAGAATGAAAAGAAACCGTCTCCCCTATTATGAACGGTGTCTTGGTTTTATCTTGAGCATGAAGGAAACCCAGTTGTGCGATGAAGCATATAATGAAAAATAGATGTTTTCTGCTATCGGATGGGCACACCCATATTGAAGAATTTCTTTCTATCATTTATAATCAGTTCTGAGAAGTTGATGGTTTAATTCAAGGTTTGTCATTATCAATCTCAAGATAATAATTCTGGCATATGTGTCATTCAGACGGGAAGTATTTATCGTAGACTACACGTATGTTGTCGCAAGGAATAAACTCCACACCAGCATCGACAACATTATAACACGCTGTAAAATAATCATCCTTGTACCACTCAGAGTCATAACCCACTATTCCATTTTCGATTCGATCAATGACGGATTTATGAACAGGAATGGCTTGGCTAGGATACATCTGTGCGTATTGGGTGATGCTTCTGTTAAGTCTTTTATAGATCACTTTATTTAATAGGCTGCTGGATTCTGCATCTTCAAGTTCAGCTTCTATATTCCAGGTATAAGGACTGTTCGTAAAAATACTATCGGCTGCGAAATTATCAATCATCCAGTTAAGGGTTATGTTGCTACTCGAAGTATTACCACCTATATCTGCGTGCGACCCTCCGAACCATACTTCGTGTCTATTATTCAATGGAGTCGATTGACCACCACATTCTTTTTCAAGGCACCGACAGTAGATTAAGTTAGGTGTAAAAATTCTAGCCCGATTATCATCGAGCGATATGGCATGATAGACCCGCTTTATGTTACATAATTGGTCGAGGTACTTTCCACTAGGGCAACAGAAATTTTCTTGATAATCTGGCAAGGCTAGGGCTTCTATTGTATCGAATAATCCCATGGCTTCAATCATGACACCCTCATTAAAATCATCCTGGAATCCACGCTCCTTATCCCATGCAGCTGTTGCCTTAGAGAAAGCTTCTTTTTTTTCTACTGAGGTTCTTTCCGAATGGTAGATATCGTATATCAACTCTGTTACTTCCTTGAGATTGGATTCATCGTATTTCTGCACTGACGGCAATCCATATAAGTGAATCATTCCTGCAAGCGCTCTCAAGGTATATGCTCCTCTGCTGTACCCGAAAAGATATATTCTATCTCCTGGTTCATAGCTAGAAGATAAGTATTGATACGCATTCTTTATATCTTCAGACACACCTACACCCATGGCATTCCCTAAGAACTTCCCTTCTGTGCCCACGCCCGGATAGTATTGCACAATGTTATCCTCATCTACACGCTTAAGGTTTTTTAGAAGTTTGCTGATATTAGAGTGTTCCTTCCTGTCTTGTCCTGTCCCGTCTATGAATAAAAAAATATTCTTGCCTTGCTCTTCTTCATTAAGCCCTCCTTGGTTAGAATTTCTAGAACACCCTAGAATCATCGTGACCGTCAACATCATTAAGTAAGAAAATCTCATGCAGGAAAGTTACAAATTGCGCCTACTTAAGACTGAGGCGTTGTAATCACTTGAATGTGTAAATCAAGCACAAGTACTGTGGATTAGTACTTGTGCTTGTATCAGCTTAGTTTAGAGTTGATAAAAGAATTGCTCACAGACAATCTTGCCATCTTTCACTTTAAAAACACAGACTTCTTCGTCTATTTTTCTAGGTTGCCCCTTCATAGTGATATCCATCTTCATCGAGGCAGTAAAGTGATCACCCGCCACTATAGGGCCTTCTATTTCTACTCCATGAAACGCCTCTACCATTCCATTCCATGCTTCTCCTTTCTGTCTAATCCCTTCCAGTCCTTCTACCCGTTGTGGAAATCCTTGCGCCCCTTCCATTTCTAGGCTTACGCAATTGGTGTCATATAATTCTGCAACGGCTTTGTCCCATTGTCCAGTCCGGCAACATTCTGCCCATCTATTAGCTACTTCTTTAGTGGTCATTGTTTAATTTTTTCTTAGTTAAATAATAACCTCAATATAAGTAAGCTTTATGTACTTTTCAATACCTCCTGATTTTCAATAGGCCTACGACATATCAGAGAGCTTTCTACTACCTTACGATTTTATGAGACATCTATGGGCCTTTTTAGTTGCGATTGAATCAAGGCGAGCGTGATCAGAAAAAGAAAGCGTATAGATAAAGTCTTTCTATCTCAATTGAATCAGCTTATAC
>CAZFJO010000191.1:0-7765 GCA_964518915.1 uncultured Saprospiraceae bacterium | reverse complement strand
TTTCATTCTCCCTTCTACCAGATAGGCGTTATTATTGCATCTAATTCTTAAGTTGAATTTCTGATAATTGATATGAAGACCAATGCTGTTATGGTGTTGGTCTTTTTTAAACTATATCATTCTTCATAGAATGGTTCAGAAAGAGTATCATGAAAGTTTTAAAATTTGGAGGATCATCGGTAGGAAGTCCAGCTCGCATAAGAGAATTGATGGACATTGTGCAACCGCGCATAGACCGAGGAGAAGAATTAACCATCGTGTGTTCTGCATTCGGTGGAGTGACCGACTTGTTGATCGAAATGAGTCACCTTGCCTCCAAGGGAAAAGATAAGTATCTGGGCTTGTTCCATCAGTTTACCGATAGACACCTATCAGCTGCAGAGGACTTACTCCCAGAAGCGCACTTTTTTAAGATTAAGAACAACCTGACAGAAAATCACCAGACGCTTAAGGAATTACTGAGAGGAATTTTTCTGGTCCGAGAAGCATCTCCGAGAACCATGGATTATGTGCTGAGTTTCGGTGAGAGAAATTCTAATTACATCATTGCAGAAGCGATGCAAGCCAGAGGCATAAACGCTGGGTTTTTAGATGCGAGAAAGATCTTGGTAACGAATAAAGACTTCGGGAAGGCGCGGGTTAATTTTTCTAAATCTAACAAGCGCATTGTACAATACTTTCAAGAAAGAAAAGAAGCCGTACAGATAGTTACTGGTTTTATAGCTGCAGATAAAGGAGGCTTAACCACGACACTCGGCAGAGGGGGGTCTGATTATAGTGCTGCCATTCTCGCCGGCGCACTCGATGCCGAAGTTCTTGAGATATGGACAGATGTAGATGGTGTGTTGACTACCGACCCTAGAAAGGTGAAGAAGGCTTTTTCAATTCCCTTACTGAGTTATGCGGAAGCCATGGAGATGTCACACTTCGGGGCCAAGGTGATTTACCCACCGACCATCCAGCCTGCTTTATTAAAAGGAATTCCGATCTATATTAAAAACACGATGAATCCTAGCCATACAGGAACAAGGATTCATAAAGATTTCGACGACTCATGGGAATCTCCTATTAAAGGAATAAGTGCACTGAAGGATGTCGTTCTGGTTAATCTAGAAGGAAGCGGCATGATGGGAGTGCCAGGTATCTCTTCTCGTTTTTTCGGTGCCCTTTCTCAGAAGGAGATCAATGTGATTCTGATCACGCAAGCGTCGTCGGAACATTCTATATGTGTAGCCATAGATCGCAAGAATAAGGAGCTGGCTCAAGAAGCCATCGAAGCAGCATTTGAACAAGAAATAAAAGCAGGCTTTATATATCCACCACGCATCCAAGACAACTTATCCGTCATTGCTATAGTCGGGGAGAACATGAAGAGTGTTCCTGGAGTAGCGGGAAAACTGTTTCAGTCACTGGGTAGAAACGGGATCAATGTCATTGCAATCGCTCAAGGTTCTTCAGAATTGAATATATCATTCGTAATAGAAAAATCGGACGAATCTAAAGCACTGAATGCCATCCACGATGCCTTCTTCTTATCGGATGCAAGAACATTTAATCTTTATGTGGTCGGTGTAGGATTGATCGGAGGGACACTCCTCAGACAGATTCACGATCAAGTAGAGTCATTGAAGTCGATGTACAAGGTAGATTTCCGAGTGGTCGGAATTGCGAATAGTCGTAAGATGAATTTCGATGATAGAGGCATAGATTTATCAGCGTGGAAAAATGCGCTTGAATCGTCTACTGAAATTTCAAGTCCAGAAGGATTCGTGCAGAAGATGATAGAACAGAATCTACCTAATTCTATCTTCATAGATAATACAGCCCACAAGGAAATTCCATCATTGTATAAGAAAATCCTGGAGGCTAATATATCTGTAACCACGCCTAATAAAGTAGCTACATCTTCTTCTTATGCTTCTTATCTCGACTTGAAGAAAACAGCGAGAAGGAAAGGAGTTGAATTTCTATATGAGACGAATGTCGGTGCAGGATTACCGGTAATCTCCACGATTAAGAGTTTAATGAATAGTGGAGATAAGATAGAGAAAATAGAAGCGGTAGTGTCGGGATCTCTTTCTTATATTTTTAATTCTTACGATGGGACGACTTCTTTTTCTGACCTGGTGCTCAAGGCAAAAGAACTCGGTTATACAGAACCAGATCCACGAGAAGATCTAAGCGGACAAGATGTAAAAAGAAAGATTATAATTCTATCCAGGGAAGCGGGGATGAAGTTGGAACCAGAACAAGTAGATCTTAAACCCATTCTTTCTGATGAAGTTATGGAGGCAGGTTCTGTGGAAGAATTCTTTGTTGCTCTGGCAGCGAGAAACGATGTGTGGAAAGAAAGGGTAAGCCGGTTGACTAAGGAAAATAAAGCGTTGAGATTTATTGCGACAACAAGTAAGTCGGAGACATCCATAGCGTTAAGAGAAGTGGATCACAACGATCCTTTTTATACTTTATCGGGAGCAGATAATATGATTGTAATTACGACAGAAAGATACCATGATAGACCTCTGGTGGTGAAGGGCCCAGGTGCTGGAGCAGAGGTTACAGCAGGAGGTGTTTTTTCTGATTTACTCACCATTGCTAAGATAAGCTAGTATGAGACATCCAGTAAAAGTATTTGCGCCAGCGTCTGTCGCTAATGTAGCGGTAGGGTATGACATCTTAGGATTTGCCCTAGAAGAACCGGGCGACCAAGTCCTGGTCCGAGAAGGATCTAAGCCTGGATTAACCATTGCTGAAATAAGGGGAGCTAAGGGCAAGTTGCCTTACGATGTTACGAAGAATACAGCAACGTATGGTGCCTTGCAATTGCTTAAAGACATCGGTGAAGAAAACGCCCCCATCGAGATGGTGATACACAAGAAGATGCCTTTCGGATCAGGAATGGGTTCTTCTGCAGCCAGTGCAGTTGCTGGTGTATACGCGGTCAACGCCTTTATGAAAACAGGCTTAACCAAAAGAGAAATTCTTAAGTATGCTGTACAAGGAGAAGAGATTGCAGATGGCGCATTCCATGCCGACAATGTAGCTCCATCTCTTCTAGGTGGAATGGTTCTCGTCAGAGACAACCCTACCTTAGACATAAAGAAATTACACATACCGCCAGGGATATATGTCACGGTGATTCACCCTCGTATAAAGATCCTTACCAGAGAATCAAGAGAGATTTTATCCGATCAGGTTGCGCTGGAAGACGTCATAAAACAGACCGGAAATCTGGCGGCATTCGTAGCTGCTATGTATACGTCTGACATAGACCTTCTTTCTCGTTGTATCCAGGATGTTATGATTGAACCACAACGGGCACAATTGATTCCGCACTTCTATGAGATTAAAGAAAAAGCCATGGAAGCAGGTGCACTGGGATTCAGTATAAGTGGTGCTGGGCCAGCCATGTTTGCCATGAGCGGTAACACAATGGTCGCAGAAAGTATCAAAGAAAAAGTCATCCAGTTTCTTACCGATAAGAAAATCAGACATACGGTTTTCGTTTCTCAGATTAACAACGAAGGGGCGATTAAATATTAAGATTATGAAACTGTATAGCACAAGTGATAAAAACAATGTTGTTGATTTAAAAGAAGCAGTAATGAATGCCCTGCCTAAGGATAAGGGCTTGTATATGCCGAGTGATATTCCGGCCCTGGATGAGGACTTCTTTACAACGATTACTTCTAGAACATTTTCAGAGAACGCCTTCATCATTGCTGAGAAATTGATAGGCGACTTTATTCCACGAGATAAATTAGAAGCCATTGTCGTAGATGCAATTAATTTTCCTGCGCCAGTTGTAGACATCTCAGAAGGCATAAGCACCCTTGAATTGTTTCATGGTCCATCTCTTGCTTTCAAGGATTTCGGAGCACGGTTTATGAGTCGTACGATGTCTTACTTCAATCGAAACGAAGATGAAAAACTAACCATTCTAGTGGCAACCAGTGGTGATACAGGAGGTGCTGTTGCAGCAGGGTTTTATGATACACCAGGCATAGAAGTGATCATATTGTATCCGAGTGGAAAAGTAAGTGACATACAAGAAAAACAATTAACGACCCTAGGAAAAAACATCTATGCTTGCGAGATAGATGGAACCTTCGATGATTGTCAAGCACTCGTGAAGCGTGCATTTTTAGATAAAGACTTGATTGGAAAATATCGATTGAGTAGTGCTAACAGTATCAACATCGCTCGGTTGATTCCTCAATCTTTTTATTACTTCGAAGCGTATAAGCAAGTGGTCGCTAAAAATGAAAATGTTGTTTTCTGCATCCCTAGTGGGAACTTTGGAAATCTGACAGCAGGACTGATTGCGCGTAAAATGGGATTGCCTGTTAAGCAATTTATTGCAGCTACGAATATCAATAAAGTGGTACCTGATTATCTCCAGTCAGGAAACTATCATCCACAAGAATCTTTTCCCACCATAAGCAATGCTATGGATGTAGGTAGCCCTTCTAATTTTTCTAGAATGATGGACTTGTACAACCACAACCACTCTGACATCAAGCAGGAAGTTAAAGGGTTTTTTGCTACGGATGCGGAGACAGAAGAAACCATGAAGCGGGTGTATGATCAGCTTGGATATGTTCTCGACCCACATGGAGCCATCGGTTATCGTGCTTCTGAAGAATACCGAAACGAGCACCCATCGGATCATGTCGTTTTTTTAGAAACGGCACACCCTGGAAAATTTCTTCCTACCGTCGAGCGGGTCTTAGAAAGAAAAATTGAACTTCCTCAAGCGTTGACTTCTTTACAGCATAAAGAAAAAGCAGCTACTCCGTTGAGCAATGAGTATGATGACTTTAAGGCATACTTGTTATCTAGAACCAAGTAGTAGGACTTCTCAGAAATTATTTTTTCTTGTATGCGATATAAGCTTGAGCATAGAAATTTTCCATTTTCTGTTTTAGCTTCTTAGGTTTTTTTATGACGATATCTGCGCCATAATTAAGCAAGGTATTCTCTATAACCGGAGTAAGTGGGACTTCTATGGAGAAGACACTAGACTTAGAAGATTTACTTTCTCGGATCTGAGAGGGATGTATAGGAGATTTCTGAATTTTATTGGCTACTTTCTTAGAACAAGAGAAGACAACCTTTTTCTTGTTTTTCTTCGATTTCGATGTCTTGGGTAATTTTATATCCGTTACTACTGGATCATGATCATCAGAAGCGGATAGTATTTTATGCGCAAGGGATATTTTTGAACTTCCCTTAAAGGCTTGGTATTGTTCCAGCACCTTTATGGTTTCCATCAGTAAGGTCTGATCTTGATCAGCAATCGGAATATCCGTAAGCTTGTAGTCCGGATCTGAGTAAGCATAATACTTTCTATCCTTGACGACAATAGGAGCGTTGAACCCCAGTTCACTGCTTCGCATATATTGTAGATCGAGTTGGGTTGTTCTTTTACTCACGCCTTTATCAGGCCCTTCAATCTTTTTTATTTTATCTGAGCAGAGAGATATTAAGTCTTCTAAGCTATAGTTTTTATGCTCATCTCTGAGTGCTTCATCGATGGCTATAAAACGGATAAGGGCACTTCTATTAATCTTCATAAATCCATGTTGTATAGTCAATATAGAGTTTTATCATATAGTGCGCAAGAAGAGTGTGTAATAATTTTTGATTTATGGAAACGGATGTCGTGTTGCCAACTCAGAAAGCATGGTGTGATGAAAGCTTGGAAGTAGCGTCCAAGTAACAACATAGATGAAGTACTTATTCTAGGATACAATAGGCAAGGTGTCGTCAGGGTAGAATAACTATAATAAGCTACGAGGGTTAAAATAGAAACGCCTTGAATCACTTCTTGGATTCAAGGCGTTTTATGTTTTACTTTAGACTGTGACTACTGGCCAGCAGCCAACTTAGGATTTAGTAGGTCATAGAATTCATCGATCTTAGGTAAGATGATGATTCTTGTTCTTCTATTCGTAGATCTTCCCTCCGCTGTATCGTTACTGGCAAGGGTATTGTATTCTCCTCTACCTGCAGCTATTAACTTATTAGGATCTATGTTGTAATCGTTCTGAAGCACACGTACGACAGAGGTTGCTCTTTTAACACTGAGGTCCCAGTTGTCTGTAACGCAAGAACTTCTCATAGGAACGTTATCCGTATATCCTTCTACCATCACTTCCATTCCGGGTCTTGCTTTAATGATTTCTGCAATTTTAGCCAGAACTTCATTGGCTCGAGGTGTAAGGGTAGAGCTTCCACTGGTATATAGCATCTTATCTGATAGGTTGATGAATACGACTGTTTTATCCACCTTTACTTCTACATCGTCATCTTCGATGCCTTTTTTCAGAACACTTTTAAGGTTCACAGCAAGAGCTAGATTTATCGAATCTGTCTTGGTTCTCGCAGCTTGTAAGATCTTAATGTAATTGTCCTTGGTTTCAAGCTGAGTAAGTGTTTCTTTGATGTTGTCATTAGCTGATTGAGACAAGGAAGTAAGGTCTTCTACTTGATCCACTTGTACGTCGCGTTGCTGACGGAGGTCATCTATCTGAGATTTTAGATCATTGATTTGTTCTAATCTCAACTCCATTTCTTTTTCGTTGCTGGCAATCTCGATCGCCATTTTGTCTTTTTCTACTTCACAATTATTCAGCATCTCACGTGTTTCACGGAGATCGCTGTTGCAGTTTACTAAGGACAACTCTGAAGCCGTATAATTAGACTCCATGTCTGCGAATTTTTTCTTACTTACGCATGAAGCAAGAGAAACTATAGTTAGGGTTAAAAGGAAAAAATGTTTTTTCATTCCAGAATAATTTATGGGATTAATAAATATGGGGAGACGTGGCATTCTAAATAAAAGGGCTTATCTATCGACAAGACTTTATTAACGATGTTGATCGGCCATATAATATGTAGACCCACGTAATAATCTCCTATTCCGTTTCATAAATACCCGAGCAAATACCATACCAACACATTATGAAAAAACACTATATGTATTAAAAAAGAAAAGCCCAGCAATTCGCCGAGCTCTTCTCAATAATACCTTGTATGATTTTCTTTTTCTTAAAGAACTACTACAGAGTTTTCTTCTAAGCTTACACCGCTAGAAACATACTCATCTGCATTCCAGTCGTTCTCCCACTTGGTTTCATCTATTAAAAAACGGTAAGAATAGTTCTTTCCGATTTCAAGATCTTTGGTGATTTTAAAAGAACCATCTTTAAGTGGCTTCATAAGGTCTTTGTCTGTTTTCCACTCGTTGAATTCTCCGACTAGGGCAACTTGCTTAGCGCCTTCTACGGCTTCTTTAGGCAACTTGAAAGTAACCTTACATACTGGCTTAGACTTTAGAAATTTTTTAGTAATGCTCATGTTTTATGATTAATAGAAAAGTTAAACAATTAAAATCTCAATAAATACAAAGGACAAAATTAGCTTCTTTCTTCCTTATTATCAACCATTTACGATTCCACCTAGTCTGATATATATAAAGTGATTTTTCAATTGGTTTTCATCACAGAATTAAAGCTTGTAGGCGCTTCTTTTCTTGCAACAATATTGATTATCCTGAGCATCTAGAAGAAAATAATTTTTTATTAATTAATTGTAAATTTTTTTTCTGAAGGAGAGGAAAGTCGATAGAAATACAGAATTGGATAAGAAATCCGTAGTGACCTAAGGAGTTGAGATATAAAAAGAGTAAGTTTTTATGGAAAGGAAAATACGTACGTTTAGAAAAACTAAAAGGTTAAAAATAAAAAAGGAGACTCAGTGT
>CAZFJO010000190.1:0-7788 GCA_964518915.1 uncultured Saprospiraceae bacterium | reverse complement strand
CTTGTATACAATCTTCTTTAAGTCCTGTTCATTATCGATCATTGATTGAGGAACTGTTGACGATTGTTAAACCTTATCTTTCTCCACAAGACTTACTTACAGTCGATGATACAGGTAAGATTGAGGGCTTGGCAATTGATTATTCTCACCAGAAGGTATTAAAGCTAGTAGAAATGATAGAGTATAACCTGAACAAAATGCTGGTTGATAATGGATGGGCTAAGCTAAACCCCATTTCTGCTAGAGTTGAAAAATTGGATTTATGAATCCAGTGTGGGAATACATATTGCCCGAGTATATTAACTTCTGGTTAGAAGCAGGCTTGCCTAAATTTGTTAGGATTTTTTGGTACTTCGTGATTTTTGAATTGACTAGATACATAGGATTGGATTTTCTGGTTGCAGCTTGGTTTAAAACCCATGAGAAGTCGCGAGGTCAGAAATGGCAGGTTGCAAGAAATAAATTGTTTGCAGAGAACCCGTTGATTTCTATCATTATACCTGGAAAGAATGAGGGACCCCATTTGTATAAATTGACTAAGTCGCTATCAGAACAGACTTACCAGCATTTCGAGTTGATAATAGTAGATGATGGAAGCGATGATCAGACTCCCACGATCGGAAAAAATTTGGAGAAACTAGGATTGATTCATACTTTTTTAAGGAACAATATGAGAGGAGGGAAAGCTTCTGCTGCGAACCTTGCCCTCAGATTCAGTAAGGGTAAAATTGTGGTGCATCTTGATGCGGATTGTTCGTTTGATTGCGATGCCATTGAAAACATAATCATTCCTTTTTATATGGATGATAAAATAGGTGCTGTAGGAGGAAATGTAAAAGTTAGAAATTATAGGGATAGTTTATGTGCTAAACTCCAAGCAATAGAATACTTGAAAACTGTATCCATAGGTCGTATCATAACTTCAACTTTAGGTATATATAAGATCATAAGCGGGGCTTTCGGAGCATTTAGGATGGATGTTCTAGATAAAGTAGGTGGCTGGGATATCGGACCAGGGCTAGACGGTGACATAACCGTTAAGATTAGAAAATCAGGTTATAAAACTGTTTTTTCTCCTAAGGCAGTCTGCTTAACTAATGCGCCGAGTAAATTTAAAGTGTTGACCAAGCAACGCTTGCGTTGGGATAAATCGATAATCCGATTCAGAGTAAGAAAACATAAAGATGTGTACTTACCCCATCAAGGATTTAGTTGGAGTAATTTCTTTGCTTTATTTGAGAATGTATTTTACAATGTGGTTCTTGATATAACTTGGTGGATTTACATCATTGACATGATTGTTCATTACAGTTCTAGCCTCAATTTTATTGTATACATGAACCTTACCTTATACTTCTGTGTAGGTTTCGTTCAGATGACGAGTATCTATATTTTTTCTGAAAGAAGGAAAGAAGAA
The DNA here is from genome assembly GCA_964518915.1 of uncultured Saprospiraceae bacterium. Classification (GTDB taxonomy): domain Bacteria; phylum Bacteroidota; class Bacteroidia; order Chitinophagales; family Saprospiraceae; genus JABDLO01. The sequence continues at coordinate 6,371 of CAZFJO010000190.1, read as the reverse complement.
TTGTATCTCTGGCGTTATCTTCCACTTATGAGTATATATACGGGCTTGTATCTCAGAATGGTCAGATCGAGGGCCTACGTCGATGAGTGGTTTTTCCGGAAAAGCTACGATGATCCATGGAATCCAGTAAAATCCTCTTCTCAGGCTAAGTTGAATGGGTTTTAGTAGTCGTCTTATCAGACAAAATCTTCATTTGATTTCTTGATCCTTGCTACAATGATTACTTTTGGCATCCATTTTAAAAGATAAAACATTACCATGAGTAAGATCATCTATACCATTACCGACGAAGCGCCTTACTTGGCCACCCATTCTTTCTTGCCTATTGTACAAGCATATGCCCGAGAAGCAGGCGTAGAAATAGAAACAAGGGATATCTCTCTTGCGGGTAGAGTCCTAGCTGTTTTTCCTGATTATCTCACAGACGATCAGAAAGTGTCCGATGATCTAGCTTACTTAGGCAATCTGGCTAAAAAACCAGAAGCCAATATCATCAAGCTGCCTAATATCAGTGCTTCAGTTCCACAATTGAAAGCAGTAATTGAAGAGCTTCAAGCCAAGGGTTTCGCTATTCCTGATTATCCTGAAGATCCAGAATCTGAAGAAGAGAAAAGCATCCTTGCGCGTTACAATAAAGTAAAGGGAAGTGCTGTAAATCCAGTTCTCAGAGAAGGAAACTCAGATCGTAGAGCACCGAAACCGGTTAAGGCATTTGCTAGACAGAACCCACATAGAATGGGTGCATGGTCTGCTGATTCTAAATCACACGTGGCTACCATGAGTTCTGGGGATTTTAAATCCAACGAAAAATCGGTTACCCTTCCAGCAGCTACTACAGTTGATATTATACATACCGATAACCAAGGGAATAAAAAGACCCTTAAGTCAGGTTTAGCATTACAAGAAGGAGAGGTTATAGATACAACGTACATGAGTAAGAAGGCGTTGATTGCCTTTTTAGAAGCGCAAGTAGGGGACGCTAAAGAACAAGGCGTTCTTTTTTCCTTACACATGAAAGCAACGATGATGAAGGTATCAGACCCTATCATTTTCGGTCATGCTGTGGAAGTGTTTTTCAGACCAGTATTCGATAAGTACGCAACTGAATTAGATGAGATCGGAGTAGATGTCAGAAATGGATTCGGAGATCTGTACGAAAAATTAGATGAGTTGCCAGCAGATAAGAAAGCAGCCATTTTATCAGATATAGATGCATGCTATGCTGATAGGCCTGACCTAGCGATGGTTAATTCTGATAAAGGAATAACCAATCTTCATGTTCCTAGTGATGTCATCATAGATGCTTCTATGCCAGCGATGATCAGAACCTCAGGACAGATGTGGGATAAAGAAGGAAACACGCAGGATACAAAGGCAGTTATTCCAGATAGCAGCTATGCGGGTATCTACCAGGTAACCATTGATTTCTGTAAGAAAAACGGTGCATTCGATCCGACAACTATGGGTACCATTCCTAATGTAGGGTTGATGGCTCAGAAAGCAGAGGAGTATGGTTCTCATGATAAGACATTTGAGATCGCAGCAGCCGGAAAAGTAGAGGTAGTGGATTCAGCCGGAAATGTTCTTACCAGCCACGATGTAGAAGAAGGAGATATATGGAGAATGTGTCAGGTAAAAGATGCACCGGTTCAGGACTGGGTAAAGCTTGCGGTCAACAGATCAAGATCCTCTCAGACACCGATCGTCTTCTGGTTAGATGAAAACAGACCGCACGATGCAGAGCTGATTAAAAAAGTAAACGCTTACTTGCCACACCATGATACAGATGGTCTTGAGATTCATATCCTTTCTCCGATGAAGGCAACACAGTTTTCTCTAGAAAGAATCAAGGATGGAAAAGATACCATCTCTGTAACCGGTAATGTATTGAGGGATTACAATACAGATTTATTTCCTATACTAGAATTAGGTACAAGTGCTAAAATGCTTTCAATTGTACCATTGATGAATGGAGGAGGATTGTTCGAAACTGGAGCAGGTGGTTCCGCACCGAAACATATCCAGCAATTGCTTGCAGAAAATCACTTGAGATGGGATTCTCTAGGAGAGTTTCTTGCACTAGCAGTATCTCTAGATCACTTAGGTAACAAGTATGACAACAAGAAAGCGAATATCCTAGGAGAAGCCTTAGATCAAGCTACAGAGTCTTACTTGCAGGAGAATAAATCTCCTTCTAGAAAAGTAAACGAGCATGACAACCGTGGAAGTCATTACTACATCGCTATGTACTGGGCAGAAGCACTGGCTAGTCAGCATAACGATGCAGGACTCGCTGAGAAATTTAGAGGAGTTGCCGATCAGCTTAAGGCTCATGAAGGAAAGATCAATGAAGAATTGGTTTCTGTACAAGGAGTAAGCATGGATATCGATGGATACTACTTCACGGATAGTGAAAAAACGTACGCAGCCATGCGTCCAAGTAATACCTTGAATCAGATTATTGATTCTATATAAAAAAATAGAGAGGGCATCGGGCTGATGCCCTCTCTTCTTAAATATCATTCTACAGAGTTATCAGCATTTACTTTCTTTAAATAGAGGGAACTATTATTAAAATAGAATATGAGATTCAGTATAATTATGGTGCTGTGTGTATTTATATGTTGTACCTCTTTTAGTCAAGAAATTAATTACAATAAGATTGAGGCGGAGGTGCCTCTTTCGGATCGATGGAGCAAGAATGATTACTACATACAAGAGTGGGTGCCAGAAGAGGGCAGATTTTTTTTCAGAGAAGTATGGTCATTTGATTATTTTAATGAACATATTGCGGAAGGAGAGTATGGGTCTAAAGGTACACTAGAAGTATATATAGATCCTATTACGGGTTCTTGTCTTCTTACGAATAATGACAATCAACTGTCAGATGATATGATAGAGTACATTGCCGTTATTAGATCAAGCAGAAAGGACTCGAACGCTATTCATGTAATTCAGTATCGGACAGAAACGGGAGATAGTGATCTAGTGCTTGGAGATATTAAGGTTGAAAAAATGGACTTGCAGACTGAATTTCTTTCCTTAAATAACGGTCCTCTTACGATGGCAACGAACCCCTATAATAATACCCATACGATGGAGGTATATACAGTAGAATTGGAATATAGTCATTCGATGGATTCTACAACATATGAAGTGTGCAGATTACCGATAGATTTAAGTCTATTGGGTTATATAGATGCGCTGTCTATGGATCTAAAACTACCGATTAATTTTAACCATAGACATCTATTTCCCAAGGGCATATTTGCGATAAGCGAGATAAGCACGGTTGCGGGTAAGAAAATCGGTTATTCATTAAAAGGCACTTCAGATACCTCGTTCTTTATTAAGAATTAATATTTCTGATATCTTCATAGTATGAAGATATTATGTATTCAGACAGGTGGTACGATAGACAAGGATTATCCTAAGTCGACCCAAGGCTGGGCATTCGAAATAGGGGAGCCTGCAATCAAGGATGTGCTTGAAAATTATAAGCACACGCTAGAGGTGGATTATGAACCACTCTTGAGAAAAGACAGCACTGAAATCACAGAAGAAGATCGTTTACTCATCGAAGAAAGAATTAAATCTTCTGACGCTACAAGGATTATCATTACACATGGGACAGATTCAATAGTTGAGACAGGAGAATTTCTCTCAGATAGGAACCTAGGAAAAATCATTGTGCTTACCGGTTCTAGCCTTCCGGCAAAATTTAAAGATTCTGATGCACCGATTAATATAGGCTTGGCGCTGGGAGCGGTACAAGTACTTGATACTGGTGTGTATCTTGCTATCCATGGATTAGTCCTTCCTATAAAAGAGGTTTCAAGAAATATGGATACTGGATTGTTTATTAAAAAATAACACCTTATGAAGATTATTAATTCGCCAGATATGCCGCTTGCTCAAGGGCATTATTCTATGTGCATAGAGCACAATGGTTTACTTTATCTAGCTGGTCAGTTACCTCGTAATCCTACCACAGGAAAATTTCCAGAGGGAATAGAAGCCCAGACCCTCCAAGCACTTAGTAACGTACTTGCCATTGTCGAAGCCGCGGGAAGCCGTCTTGATCAGATTATCCAGATGAGAATATATATTCCTGACGTAGCCCTGTGGGATCAAGTGAATGAAGTTTATGGTGATTTTTTTGGTGACCACAAGCCCGTAAGAGCCGTCATTCCTAGTCGAGAATTACACCATAGTGCATTGATTGAAATAGAAGCACTTGCCGCCGCAGGATAAGATGGATGTGATAACTTACACGATTGAACACTAATCATGAAATCATAGGATACTTTTCATTAAACGCTCTATCTTTCTGCTTAAATATCAACTATGGACATCTCGAATTATCAAGAAGATTTAAGAAATTGCCACAATAGAATTTCTCCGTACATACATAGAACACCCGTTCTATCGTCTACTTTAATCAATGAGGTAGTCGGAGGAGAAGTGTTTTTTAAATGTGAGAACTTTCAGAAGGGTGGTGCTTATAAGTTAAGGGGTGCCTTGAATGCTTCCCTGTCACTATCAGAAGATGAAAGAGCCCATGGATTGGTTACGCATTCCTCTGGAAATTTTGCACAAGCGGTAAGCCTTTCTGCCCAGTTGTTAGATATACCCGCATACATCGTAATGCCATCAACGGCACCTGCAGTGAAAGTCGCTGGAGTGAATACATATAAAGGTCAGATTACTACCTGCGCACCGACGATAAAGGCAAGAGAAGAAACTTCACTTGAAATCAAGGAACGGACTGGAGCGACGCTCTTGCATCCCAGTAATCAGATGGAAGTCATCATCGGACAGGGAACTGCAGCCATAGAATTACTTCAAGAACAACCACATCTAGACGCCATATTCTGCCCAGTAGGTGGAGGTGGATTGATTGCAGGAACATGTATCGCAGCTCATGGCACATGCGCTGTTTATGGTGGCGAACCTTATAATGTCGATGATGCATATCGATCACTTAAGTCTGGAAAAATCGAAACCAATGAATCAACAGATACCATTGCGGATGGATTGAGAACGACACTGGGAGATGTGAATTTTCCTATTATTAAGGAATACGTCAAGGACATCGTAAGGGTTACTGAAGAAGAGATAATCTCTGCGATGAAACTGGTATGGGAGAGAATGAAAATTATAATCGAGCCTTCTAGTGCCGTTACTATAGCTGCGGTAATCCGAAGCAAGGAGATGTGGCAAGGTAAGAAAGTAGGTGTTATTGTGTCTGGTGGAAATGTAGACCTTACTAACCTTCCTTTCTAAAATAAAAAAGAAGAACATAAGCTATGTTCTTCTTTTTTATTTCTATCGTTGACATTAAAAATTAACTCAAGGGGTTCCATACTAAGGTCTTGCATAAAATACCTCCCATTAAGCTAAGTGAGATCAACCAGTATCCTACATGTATAAGGATGTATTTCCAACCTCTTCTTTCAAACATGGCATTGATAGCCATCAATGGCCACACGAGGAAAATGGTGAAGAATGCACCATGGAGCGCACCGTGACCGAATGATCGGTGGTTATCGCCATACTTAGCCATCCAAGCAGTGGCTTCTTGCATGGCTTCACTACCAGGTTCCATGACTTCAGGCATCATGGCTTGCATCATCCCTCCTTGATGTATGGTAATGCCTCCCATTGTTAAGGAGATTAAGACACCAAAAATGAATGAAGCTCCGAAGATGACAAGCATATTGGCCCCTTGTAGATCTTCTTCTTTAAAGTTGTTGACTTTCATCCAAGCAGTGCCTAAAACCTTAGGGTTATAGTATACTGCTCCTACAAGAAGTGGAATGAGAGCTGTTACGAAGTACATGTAAAAATTAGCTGGAAACATAGTTAGTTGTTTTTCGATTGATCAATTAGTTCTTTTAAAGAAACTTAATAAAGTTAAGAAACCAGGGATTTCTTTAGTTCTTAAAAATATCATAAAATTTTGTGACTTCCATAATTAATTGATGTCATAATTAAGGATAATCTTGATTGTCTGATCATCAATAATTGCTCTGTTTTCATCTTAAGTAGGTAGCAGAAACAATATCTACTTGATTCATTAATAACCAATTTTATATAAAATGGAGTACGTAAATAATTTAGTAGAGTCCCTCTCAGGGAGATTCGGGACACATTAGCACAATGTGTTAGGAGCTAAAATAGTGGATGCAATAGGGTTGTTTCTTGTAGGAGTAGTAAGAAGACTGGCAGAGCGGTTGATGAAAATAAATGTACAAAAAGAAATAATTTTTGATCCCATTTAAACATTGCAGGAGGGGAGTGTGCGTCCCTCCTTTTACTATGAAGTGACTTAAACTTATAATTTTTTCACTTCTATAATTTAATAATAC
>CAZFJO010000189.1:0-7799 GCA_964518915.1 uncultured Saprospiraceae bacterium | reverse complement strand
GCATAGCATCTCAGAATGGCGTCATATACTTCTTGTTCTACGTCTGTTTTAAGAGTTGACAACTTATCAACCCTCAGAATCGTAGACTCTAAGTTGAATATAGCAACAACTATATCAGACACAGACATCAATAATTCTTGTTCTGTCTTAAGATTTAGGCTGCCTGACATCGCTTCTTTACCTATTGAGCCTAGAAGCATATGTAGCACCTTCTTGTGATTACTGAGCGCTTGATATACATCATTGTATGCACCCTTATCTGTAACCTGAGGAATGGTCCCATTCATAAGTTCTTGCTGTACTTCCATAGCAGGAGTGGCAATGTCCAACTGCCCCTTCATGGCTCTTTTAAAGATTGTACTCATTACAACCATTCTGTTTATCTCATTGGTACCCTCGAATATTCTATTTATCCGGCTATCCCTGTACGCTCTTGCTACAATACCTTCCTCAGAATATCCCATACCCCCATGAACTTGAACGGCTTCATCCACACAGAAGTCAAGAGCTTCAGATCCTTGAATTTTAATTAAGGAACATTCAAGCGCATATTCTTCTGCAGCTTTCAACTTTGACTCTGCATAACCCATTCCTTCTTCCTTCAACTTCTTGATCTTATCATTAATCAGGTCTGCACATCTATATGTCGCACTCTCTGTAACGAAAGTCTGAATTGTCTGCTCAGCTATCTTAGATTGAATGGCTCCGAATGATGATATCGGAGTTTTAAATTGTATGCGCTCGTTAGCGTACTTGATCGCAGCGTCAGTAACTTGCTTACAACCTCCTAGACACGATGCACCTAGTTTAAACCTTCCCGTATTAAGAACATTAAAGGCGATAAGGTGGCCTTTTCCTATTTCTCCCAGCACATTTTCAACTGGCACCTTTACATTTTCCATAAAGACCAACCGAGTTGAGGATCCTTTTATCCCTAGTTTCTTTTCTTCTTCTCCTAAACTCAATCCTTCCATTCCTTTCTCAAGGATAAATCCAGTAAACTTATCTCCTCCTACTTGTACGAATACGTTAAAGATATCTGCGAATCCAGCATTAGTAATCCACATCTTCTGTCCATTAAGAATGTAGTGTTTTCCATCTTCAGAAAGCATGGCTGTACTCTTAGCAGATAATGCATCCGATCCTGATGATGGTTCTGTAAGACAATAACATGCCTTCAATTCTCCTGTCGCCAACCTCGGAAGATATTTTTCTTTCTGCTCGTCTGTTCCGAAATAAAGTATCGGTAGCATGCCTATCCCCGTATGCGCATTGTAGCTTACAGAAACGGATCCTGCAGGTCCTATATCTTCTCCTATAATGGTATTCGTAATAAAATCGAGATCCATTCCATTATATTGTTCTGGCATATGTGCCCCTAGTAAGCCTAATTCACCCATCTTCTCAACCAGATCAGGAACGGTTGTTCCTTCTTGCTTTTCTATCTTATCTATAATCGGCCATACTTCCGTTTTCACAAATGTACGGACCATATCTCTTATCATAAGTTGCTCTTCATCAGCCATCTCTGGGATATACAAGCCTTCTTTAGAAGATTCCTTTACAATGAATTCTGCACCTTGCAATACTTCCTTTTCTTCAACTAGATTATTCATAGCAATAAGTTTTAATCATAAAATTATACTCAAAGTTAAATAAATCAATAGATATTGTCAACCCTTATCTTATAAATTAACATAGATTGCTGTTATTCTGTCATTTGTGTAAAAAGATATTTTCTACTTATAGTAAATAAAAAAGTGGGAATCTGTTGTTACAGATTCCCACCAATCGGTTAGTTAACTATATAAAACTATCTATTTCTTCTAGCCCTGCTGGCCGCCACCTTGCTGACCACCACCTTGCTGGCCACCGCCGCCTCCTTCGCCTTGCTTAAGGTCAGAGTTCTTAATTTTGCTTTTTCTTTCTTTAAAATCTACTTTTCCGAATTTATACCTAAAGTTTATACCTATAGAACGAAACGGAAGTCTAAAGGTTGATACTTGACGGAAACCTGCAGCTTCATTGGTGATATCACTATCGAAGCTCTTAAACTCACTAAATGGTTCTATGATTCTTAACCCTATACTGGAATTTTTAAAATCTTTTCTAAACCCTATGCCGAAAATCGAAAAACTTGCTTGCTCTCCTTGTAGTGTAAATCTAGGAGCTTGGAAAAAACCGAAAAAATCAGCCTTAATGGTTCCTGATAGACTCAATTCTCCATTGGTAAACAATCGATAGGATAGTGCACTGTTAGAAGTTTCTACTCCATTGACAATTCCTTCTGCATTGTAGGTATATACATCTCCTCCTCCTCTTAAAGTAAATCTTCCTAAGTTCTTAGATGTAAAGAAATTGACACCTACAGAATTGTTGGTTCCTACATTGAAAAAATTCGTGATTGCCGCTCCATTACCTGAAGAAGAAGTAATCGGTTCAATTAAACTTCTATTCCTCTTATAATACCCACTCCCAAATATGGTAAAACCTAAAATATTCGTATTGTATCCTATCTCAATCTGATCTGTGATCTCCGGATCAAGAAATGGGTTTCCTTGTGTTAAATTAGCGATATCAGCATTGTTCAAGAAAGGATTTATAAATGACAGACTTGGTCTCTGGATACGTTTACTATAGGATAGCTTTAAGGTTCTAAACCCTTTGAATGATTTAGAAATAGCTATATTAGGAAGGAAGTTAGAATAACCATTTTCGAATTGTTGTATTTCTTGATCTCCATCTCCGCCGATATCCGTCCTCTCATATCTAAAACCCGTGACAATATTTAGTTTCTTAAAGAAGAAGTTGTAAGATAGGTATCCAGCATATACATCTTGATCATACAAGAATATATTAGACTGAGCTGTCTGGACTGAATATCTAGAATCACTATCTATATTTCTTATAACTGATTTAACCCCTACTTCTAGCTTATTAGCTTTTCCTACAGGGTGGACGTAATCAACCTGACCAGTCATTTCTAGATTATTGGCATCGTTGGTTATATCTTCCGCTCTAGTAAGAAATCCAGTTTCAGTGACTGTATTCTCCTGATCCTGGATATTCCCAGAAACTTGGATTGCCACTGTAAATTCTCGTGTATCGTTGTCTTCAAACTTTCTTGTAAAATCGGTATTCCAGTCATACCCACTGGATAAGGTGTTTCCTATATTAAGTCTATTAAAGGATTGTCCGATTAAATTTCCTACATTCTCACCATCCACATCAAAACCAAACCCTCTAAATGTAATGGTACTATTCAAGGCATTAAATGCATTAAAATCGTAAAAAGCATTGGCCGATCCATTGAATCCAAGTCGCTCTGTATTCGTTACACCTCCAAAATCATATATCGTGCTATTATCGGCTAAGTTGGTCCTAGAAAACGAATTGGTCGCATCCTGCGGTAAGGACCAGAACATACCTCCCTTAGTAGTAAATCCGAACCTACCCTTCCCTACATTCAAGCTTACGTTAGCGTTACTACTTCTATTTCCTATAGATGCATTGATACTTCCAGCAACACCTTCTATGTTCTTACCCTTAGTAATAATGTTAATGATTCCTCCGCTGCCTTCTGCGTCGTACTTAGCACCTGGAGCCGTTATAACTTCGACTTTCTTTATCTGATCTGCAGGGAACATCTTTAGAGCATCTGCAACATTAGAGGAAAACATTCCTGAAGGCTTACCATTGATTAAGATTCGAACATTCTGTGAGCCTCTGAGAGAGACATTACCTTCTAGATCTACAGACAATAAGGGTACTTTTCTCAACACCTCTGTAGCGTCTCCTCCCGCGATTGATGCATCTTGCTCAGCATTGTATACAATCTTATCCACCTTATTTTCAATCAGAGACCTTTCTTCTTTAATTTCTACAGCATCCAGAATTATGGTGCTTGGTGCCATCTGAATTAGTCCTAGGTCTAAATCAGGATCTTTTAGTGTGGTCTCTACTCCCAGCAGAACTTTCTCCTGATACCCGAGAAATGAGATCCTTATATCGTATTTTCCATTGGTTACCTCACCTAGTTTAAATTTACCATCGTCCTCGCTTATTACTCCATTGACAGCCTTACTTCTTCCAGCTTTATACAGCGCTATTGAGGCAAATGGAATGGTTTCTCCTGAAATTGAGTCTTTGACCATTCCAGTAATTTTACCTTTTATGGTCTTTCCTTTTTTACCTCCTCCCCAGCCAAACTGGGCTTGAGCTGTGGGTAATAACAATAGGAATACTAGTATTGTAAATAGTTGTTTCATATTAAGGCGGTATATATTAATTGGTGGATTGCTTAAATTGATTACAATTCCATGACAATGTAACTATGAAAACAAGATAAGGTTGCAATTTCTAGATAAGGCGTTGTGATTATTCTACTAATGAAGTAACTTTTAATAGAAAATCCAGATTACTTACAGATTTAACCAATACGTAAATTTAGCCACCAAACTTCGATTCCGGATGTCTACTGCGAATCTATCTGTAGGATCATTCCCTGTAAAATAATTATCAGCCCAGACAATAAAGAAATCCGATACAGGAGCGAATCTCCATTGAAATCTTGCATTGATGTTGGTATTCTGAGATTGGCTATTATACTGCAAGAAGGTAGTAAGAAATATAGACCTGGTAAATGTGAGATCTATCCTCGGGCCCAGTAGAAATGTCGATTTTATTTCATCAAGATAATTCATGTCAAATCGATTGTAATTATAATCCAGTGCTACCGCTACGTAAGGTTGAAAGCGATAATTTATATCTCCTCTTAATCCGAATCTCTTCCCATCGAAATACTGCCCTATGTATGGTCGGAATGAAGCCGAAATCACTTTACTATTATCGGTATTAATAAAACCCTGTAAATTAAAATAAGTATACTCAGTATCCTCTGCAAGTTCCTCACTCTCTGTCCCTGTCGGATCGAACGCATCGAATAAATAAATATAGTTGCGTTCTAGCGTGAAGGAGACCCTAGAATTAAAAGTTGTCTCGGCATTCCACCCCAGTCTAAAAGTCTGATCTGTCAAGCCTTCTCCTCCTTGCCATATATTTTCTACAGAAAACAACGGTCCATGTCTATTAAAGGGGCCAGAAGATGGATAGAAAAACATCTCAAAAGCAGGAGAAATAGATCTATAATCACTTCTTCTTACGAAGCCTACCTCCGCGTTATAACCCTCTCCTACATACTCGTGATTCCATCTGACCTGAAACTTCCTTACTCTATATTCTAGCCTCGTTCCATGTGCGTACGGTGAGTCGTTTTCTGCAGGAGAAAAACTCCCATGCAGGAAAGTTTTACCATTCCATTTATTATCAGCTGAAGCCAAGGTAAAATCTGCCCCAAATACCCTATTATACTGGCTATAGGATTCCGTTGTCTGAAAATTCAATGCATGTTTATTGACTCCGATAAGAGAGAAAAAAGAACGAGAACCTATTTTTCTCTGAACACTAGCTACCGAATAATTGGTGCCAGGAATCCCCTTAAGGTCATCTGAAGCCGTCTGCATATTCATTAAACCTAATCGCCAGTTATCATTTAACTTACCACTCAGTCTAGCACCACCATAGATGGTATTCTGAACAGTAGTTTCTGTAACTGTATCAACCGCAACGCCTATCCTTCTAGAAAAAAATGGATTTATATTGCTGAAACCATTTGACCCGAAGAGGTCTGCGTTCTCTAAAAAGAACTGCCTTCTCTCTGGAAAAAATATCTCGAATCGACTTAAATCGGTGATCTGTCTATCTACTTCCACTTGAGAAAAATCCGGATTAATCGTAAGGTCTAAATTTAGTCCTGAGGTTATAGCAATCTTAGCATCTCCACCTATATTAGCCGTCTGATCAGCCGGTGTACCTTCTTCGTAATCTTTATTGAAGCCTGCAGTAACATAAGGAATAACTGTGACCTTAGAACCGGATGATGTTAATGCTTCTTCCCATTCCATCGTCCCCATATACCCTAGAGAAAAAATCCATTGGTTTCTAGGAATCTGCATCCAGGTTGATCGCTCGTTACTCTGCATATCGAAACGATAGGAATTAAACCTCCATTCTGTAGAGCCAGCATTAAATCTCAATGACGAAAATGGAATCGCAACTTCAGCAACCCATGACTTATCATGGACAACCGTTTCAACAGACCAGACGTTATCCCAGCTGGTACTGAACCCACCTATAATGGTACCTCCTCCTGAAATCAATCCTTCTCTCTTAACACCATATGGATTTATTCCGAAGAAAAAAGCATTAGCCCCATCGTTAAACGGATCAAAAAGTAAGGTAATATTATCGTTCCCTCCTGCTCTATAGTCCCTCCTCAGAGATGGAACAACATAGTCATCGCCTTCTGAATGACATATTATGCCTAAATAGAGGTAATTCTCATCATAAGCCATTTTAATCTCTGTCGGAGCTATAGAAAGGATAGAGTCTGTAGGAAAATACTGCCAGAACTCATCAGCTGCATCAGCAGACTCCCACACTTCTTCATCCAGAGAACCGTCTATCTTGATTTCTGCACTAATTTTATTAATCTTTATAGAACGATGACTAGACACTTGAGATGAGATAGAACCTGACCACAACAGCATATACAACATAGCTGTGGCCATAAAAGCTCGGGAATAATCTAAACTGATTTTCATATCAACAATTGACACAAAACTAATTTTATCAGTTTAATCTGCAGGCCAGAAAACGATGTATGCCTCAGATTAAGACAACTTTAACGAATAGATATCAATATCCATACAGTTGAAGATTCTTAGAATCCAGAAATAAAAACCTATAAAGTCAATATTGAATTCTTGATTACTTCTTATTAATATTACTAACAACTTTATTTACGGCAGACCTGTAAGTCTGACCTATAGGGATCTTATGAGAATCTATATAGATTGTATTGTTCTGGATCATATCAATCCTAGATACAGCCACAACGTAGGACTTGTGAACTTGAATAAAACTTTTCGCTGGGAACATTTCTAAATAAGCACTTAATTTTTCTAATGTCATAATCGTCCTATCTACGGTTACTACCTTATTATAATTCCCATATCCTTCCATATACAATATGTCATCTATAGATACTTGAATATACTTCTTCCCTTCTTTTAAAAAAACTTTGCGCTCTTCTTTACTATCGAGAAGCATACTAGAATCCACAGCTCTTTTAAGCTTATTTATAGCCTTAAGAAATCGCTGTAGATTAAATGGTTTTAATAGGTAATCGACTACGTCTAAATCATAACTCTCTACAGCATAGTTATGATATGCTGTAGTAACAATGACCTCTGGTGGGTTTTTAAGAGATTTTAAAAACTCAAATCCACTGACCTTAGGCATATTTATATCTAGAAAAATAAGATCAACTTTATCCTTCTTCAGTGCTTGTATGGCATCGAATGCATTGTAACAATTTTTAACAAGATGCAAGTCAGACAATTGATTACAATAATCGCCGATAATATCATGCGCAATCGATTCATCGTCTACAATAATATATCTAGTCATAATTGTATCTCTAATGTGGTGTAATAGATATCATCCTTTTCTTCAATATTAAACGTATGTCTATCAGGATAAAGAATTCTAAGTCGTTGAGATAGATTAGATAATCCTACACCTTTTTCTCTAGGAGAATTATCCTTTTCGTAATTATTCTCTACACTGAAAAACAAAGTAGTTAATGTCGACTTCAAGTTTATATGTATATAAGCCTTATCTACAAGTTTCTCTATACCATGCTTAAATGCATTTTCCACAAGAATAATCAATAAGAG
>CAZFJO010000188.1:5471-7808 GCA_964518915.1 uncultured Saprospiraceae bacterium | reverse complement strand
TACGTTCCACGTAGATGATGTGCTTGACTGATCGGTGAAATGTACGATAGAGTTGGCATCAGGAATAATGCCGGCAGGATTCATTCCAGCTTCGTCCTTGTACCACTTAGTTACATCATCCCAGTCTCCATTACCTCCTACCCAGTAGATATCCGTCTGGCTATGCGCAGGCATCGACAATAGCCCTAGTAAAAACACCACTCCGATTTTGGTCAATCTCAATAAAGCTTGCATGTAATATCTTCTTGTATAATAATATAGCAAAAATACCAATACCCAACCTATCATTTTTCACCCTACTGGGTGATGTTTTAAAGATCGCCCACTTTTTTTATCTATATGAGGTTAACAGCAGAATTATTGTACGAAAAACAATACTCTGCTTGATAGAAATACGTGTTGAGCTTATTTCAGGAGCGCTATTTCAATATAAAAGGTTAAAAATTACTGGAAAGTAATGTGAATACAATAGAAATATATTAGATCGTTTTATATTTGTACATCGATCCTGAAATGGGTGAACACCTATATCGTATGATTAAAACGCATTACACCATCCTTACACTGTGCTTTCTATTTCTAGGAAGCAGCGCCGCTTTCGCGCAAAAAACCTATGTAACTAAATCTGGACAAGCCATCACTATTTTCAGCAATGGAAAATGGGAATACACCGATATTGATGCTACAACGGAAGACGGTTCTTTATTTTCGAGTTCAGACTTTGACGTAAATCCATTCGAGGAACCTACCGATAAGAAGTATATTCTGACTGATGAAGAAGCCCGTATCGTTAATGACCTAAGAAACGATTTCCTATATCATGAAGCGGATTTTTTCGTTAGGTATATGATCATCCAGGTTAGAAATGACGAAGGAAAACCCTCTAAGGAGGCTAAGAAACTAGAAGATGAACTTGAGGACAAGTATAAACTAGCGGCTAACCAGCTAGACAGACTCAAGAAAATAGAAGAAAAAGATCTCGATAAGAGACAAGAGACCATCCTTAAAGTCAGGAAGGTATTGAATAAAGACTTTAACCCTCAGCAAGAAGAGACCACCACAGATGAGCCATTTAAATTCAAGCCGCTACAGAATACAGCTTCTGTTGTACTACCAGAATTCGAAGTAGATAATAGATACCCATACGAAGTGGAAGGGAATGGGTGTGAAATCATCTATAATGATTTCGATAAGTCTCTCAATAAAAAAAGAAAAGAAACCAAGCACTCGACTTGGTTTACGTATACGCATCCTAAATTGTACAATTACTTTAAAGAAAAAGATTTCATAACTGCAGAATCCTCTATGATGAAAGTGGATGGTAAGACCTACCTCAACTTGAGGATGATTCTGGCTACTAAGGATGCTAAGAGATCTTATGGCCATGTAGAAGAAGGAGCACTGCTGCGTGTAACATTGATTAATGGAACCCGATTATTCCTCAGGAACAATATCCGTTCTGAAGGAAAGATTGAAGCGTATACAGGCAACACTATTTTTCAGATGCTATACCACATAGATGGTGATAAACGAAAAGAACTAGCAGGAACTGAGGTAGACAAGGTTGGTATCATGTGGACGACAGGTTTCGAGGAATACGATGTCTATGAGGTTGACTTTATAACCAAGCACCTTGACTGTTTAGCTCATGGCAAATAAAACAAAGCTAGGTCTACACCTTCCTACCGATCCACGATGGATCAACCTTACTAAAATCAGCTTAGAAGATATTCTTACAGATCATGCATATTGTGAGCAGAAAGCAGCAACAGCGTGTATAAGCCTTATCCAGCAATACCCTGATAAGACAAGGATGGTTAAGGAACTTGCACCGATTGTTACTGAAGAATGGGGACACTTCCGCCAAGTACTGAGATTGATAGAAGAAAAAGGATGTGTACTAGGTAGACAACGTAAGGATGAGTATGTCAATAAGATGATGTCCTTCATCAAGAAAGATGGTTCACGCGATGAAAGATTGGTCGAAAGATTATTGCTATGCGCATTGATAGAAGCAAGAAGTGCTGAACGATTCAGGTTATTATCTATCGGCTTAGAAGATTCGGAAATGAAATCTTTCTACCATGATTTTATGGTATCAGAAGCAGGCCACTATCGGATGTTTCTAGACTTAGCCTATCATTATGGAGTCGAGGATAAAGTAAAAATGAGGTGGCAAGAGATCTTAAACCAAGAAGCTGAAGTCATTCAGGGCTTGGATGTGAGAGGAGATAGAATGCATTAAGCCATAAAAAAAAAGAGGCCTCTTATGTCTACACACTCGAGAGCCTCACTATCTATGAAAACTTAATCTTATTTACTTTCTATTAAAGAACA
>CAZFJO010000188.1:0-5371 GCA_964518915.1 uncultured Saprospiraceae bacterium | reverse complement strand
CCTATATCCTTCGCTTTATTGATGTCGAAGTATATCGGATCTTCGTAAGAAGCTAATCTAACCTTGTAGCTGCTGCTTCCTGTAAATTTAGACGGCACCATATATGATTCGTCACTATTTTTTAGATTACTATTGGTAATCATCAATTCCATATCGTGTGTATTGAGTGGAATTTTAGTGATGAATGCATCGTTGTATCCGTTTCTTTTAACGGTCTGAAGCACCTGTCTTGCTTCATTTTCGTCAAGAAAATATCCGAGTCTTATTTTTACAAAATTAGCTTGATCAACCTGGTAGATGTTACCATATTTAGACAAGTGTCTGAAGTTTTCTGCCGTTCCTCTTGACTTACTCAGCGCGGCAAGTTGGATAAAATAAACCTTGGAACCGTTAAACATGGTTTCGTTTAAAGCAACCATTCTTGCTCCTTCCCACGCACTCGTCACCTTATTAGATGGAGATGCTTCTTCCAGAACATACGCTTCTGGTTTTTCTGTGGATTCTTCTATAATTGTCCGTGTTTTCAATTCTTGTGAAGGAATTTCAACCGTCTTTTCCGCAGGCTCTACAGAAGCCTCGGTCACAACAACTGGAAGAGGTGCAGGACTTAAAACTTCATTGTTTATTCCATTAGAATATGTATCCGTCGTTTTTTCGGCTTCCTTTTCATCTACTTCTACTACGAAAAACGCTTCTTCTAATTCTTTTTCTTCTTCTAGAACAGAGACGAAATCTCGCGATGGTTTAGTAATAAGTATAGATTCACTTACAGGGACTGAAAGTGGCAACTGCTCTTCTGCTCGCTCGAAAGACAAGAATGCATCATTGGTTTTAAATGCAGTAAAAATATCTAAATGTCCTTCCGTTCCTAATCTATTAGAACTGAAATAAATTCTCTTAGACTCAACATCTACGTATGGGTATAAATCATCAGACGGCGAATTTACTCCATTCCCCATATTTTCTGGAAAAGACCATTCTCCAGCTCTGACAATTGTTCTGAATAAATCGTACCCGCCTAAACCATGTGTATAGTCGGAAGCGAAATATAAAATATGATCATCGAAGTAAGGAGTGATCTCGTTACCAGGTGTATTCACATTAGGGCCTAAATTTTCTGGTAAGGTCCACTCACCATCCTTTAGATAACTTACGTATAAGTCGTATCCGCCATATCCTTCTGATCTATTAGAACTGAAGTATAATGCATCTCCATTAAATGCAAATGCGGGGAAAGCAGTAGAAGATCCTGTCTCATTATGAGGGTAAGGTTTTTCATTAATGAAATCTCCATTCTGATCTACATCCGCTATAAGTAGGTAATGTTCTTCTTCATCCGGAAATACGGGAGTATAAGATTCCTTAAAGTTATTAACCATTACAGCGCACTTCTTTCCGTTGCCAGCATAGGATATTGTTCCCATCCTATTAGACGATCGCATAGGTGCTCTTAACATCGATATGCTCGTAGACTCTGTAGCCACTGCACCTGTTGTAAACAATCGAGTGACAGGACGTCTTTCTTTATCTAAGCTAGGCTCATTGAGATCTGTTCTGAAGGAACAGAATACCCAATTATCACCATAAGGCATAATTCCGAAATCCGAAGCACTTGTGTTTCCTCCGAAAGTCGAGACTTCGTAGTTAAGTGGCTTCTTGAGGTATTCTTCTGCATAATCACAGCCTATAGAAAAATGCTCCCCTTGAACTGGGTCCATTTCTTTTAATCGCTGGAATACCTGCTTAGCTTGTTGATACTTAGCTAATTTTTTTAGAGATTTCCCATAACCTAGAAGTTCATCATCGGTCAATAGTGTATACTTCTCTGCTTCAGTAAACCATTTTACTGCTTCAAGGTCATTATTCATGTAAGCGAATGATTGCGCTAGAGCAGCCATAATAGATCCATTGTTAGGATCATCCTTAAGCGCCTGATGGTAATGATACGCCGCCAATTCAAATGCTTTAAGATCATATTGCTTATTCGCTTTCTTAAGCATTTTCTGTGCTGTAAGATTACCGCTTGCAATCAGACATACGATTAGCAGGGCAATCAACTGTAGTTTTCTTCTCATGATACTGATTTATATCTTTCTAACCAGAACTTGTCATGAAGCATTTCTTCCAGCAAATACCGCTAACTCAAAATACTTCAGAGACAAATATATATAAATAAACCATAATATGTTTTACATATTATAATTTTTCTTAATATTTTATTTCTAATTAAAATTTCATATATCACTGAGGGAAAATCAATTTAACACGAAACTGAGCGATTCTTAAGACCATGTAAGGTATATCTAAGAAGACTTCTTGCTTGTATATTATAGAAATAGTAACAGTATATTCGTAGAAATTGAGTTATACTTGTAGGAAGACGCACACTATATGAGCCTAAGAATATTTATACCCATCCTCGCTGTATTATTATCCTTGCCATTGTCTGGCCAAAAACTGGACCATGTACTGGGTGAAATTATAGTAGAATTACCTATGGACATGAATCCTGAATCCATTCTTGAAGAAAGGTCAACATTTAACGGGCGATCCATAGAGATAAAGGCTTATCCAGTGATTTCGTACCCTAAAAATATCTGGAGGATAGTCATCGATCATAAAACAGTCAATGAAATAGACTTCATGGAAGATATAAAAGGAAGTCGGGAAGTCATTGCCGCTCAACAGAATTTTATCCTTCAGTATCGACGCGTACCGAATGATCCTCGATTCGATGAACAGTGGCAATTTATAAACGATGGTTCTAATGGAGGAGTAGACGATGTAGATACTGATGCAGAAATAGCCTGGGACATTACGACAGGAGGTCTTACGGCGGAAGGGGACACCATAATCCTCTGCGTTATAGATGATGGCGCTGATCTTGAACACGAAGAATTCAGCGGAAACCTATGGGTCAACCATTCTGAAATTCCGAATAACAACATAGATGATGACAACAATGGATTCATAGACGATTATAGAGGCTGGGATTCCACAAGAGAAGACGACGATGTAACTAGAGAAGGAAGTCATGGCACCTCCGTCATGGGTATAGTAGGAGCTAAAGGCAACAATGGAATAGGTGTAACTGGTGTCAACTGGGATGTAAAAATGATGATCGTACGAGGAGGAACATCCTTCTCCAACGCTATTCAAGCATTATCTTATCCTTATACAGCTAGGAAGAAATACAACGATACGAATGGTGCTGAAGGGAGTTTCGTTGTCGGTATAAATTGCTCATGGGGTTTCGATAGGAGGTTCGCAGAAGAAGCACCTATCTGGTGTGATTTCTATGACCAGCTAGGTGAAGTAGGTATAGTAACGGTTGCTTCTACTGCCAATCTCGGAATTAATGTAGAAGAGGAAGGTGACCTTCCTACAACTTGTACTAGCCCGTTCTTAATCGGCGTTACGAATATGCAACGATCGGGAGAATTAAGGTCTTCTGCAGCTATAGGGGAAACTTCTATAGACATATCTGCACCGGGAGAAAATGTATTTACCACACGAAAGGGTGGAGATTATCGTTCATTTGCTGGGACGTCTGGTGCTTCTCCGCACGTTACAGGTACCATCGGTTTAATGTATGCTACACCCTGCGGATCACTCACTGCAATGAGTAAGAATTCACCATCTATGGCAGCAATCATGGTAAGAGAAATCCTACTGGGAACTTCGGATTACTACCAGAGTCTAGGTGGAAAACTACTCTCAGACGGCATGCTTAACATAGGTAATGCAGTTACATCTGCACAGGCACTCTGCGATGCCTGCGCTTATCCAAGTATAATCTCTTATTCATCAAGTATCGATGGCGCTTCTTTCAATGCAGAAGTGATTCCCGACAACAATATAGACATCAGATATAGGCGTGTAGGTAATTCTGACTGGACTGAAGAAAGCGGACTTTCTTTTCCTGTAATGGTTACCGGCTTAACGGGGTGTAACAAATATGAAATTCAATTTAAAACAGCTTGCGCAACAGAGAGTGCGTATAGCCCGAGCACGTTTTTCGTGACAGATAATTGCTGCACCTTGCCCTCGGATGTAACTATTACAGAAGGTGAGAATGCACTTGTTTTTTCATGGGATGAAGTAACCGCTGCTGAACATTACTTTGTTGAATTCAGGGAAGTAGGTACAGAATTCTGGAATCTGGAAGTTGTTTTTGATAATTCATTTACGCTGGATCAGATCCTGACTTGTAAAGGATATGAATTTAGAATAAAAACTAAATGTGATGCTTCGACAGAGACTGACTATTCATTTCCGATGTCACTGAGCACCAACTGTCAGGAATGCCTCTCTACAGACTATTGTGTCATAGAAGCACTAGACAATGATTTCGAATGGATAGACTTGGTTACCGTCGGTAACACCACAATAACCACTGGAAAAAATTTCACTGGATACGCCTATCTTTTAGGCGCTGATGAAATCAACCTATCCAGAGGAATTACTTATCCCGTAAATATTGACTTAGGCTTCAGAGCAGATGTTTTCGAAGAAAACTTAACGGTGTTCATTGACTGGCAAGGGGACGGCAGCTTTGATTCAGAAGACATAGCATTCGATCCAGAATCTGGCAGTTCGTTTTCTGGAGATATTACAGTTCCTATGAATGCAGATTTAGGGTATACACGTATGAGAATAGTCATGTCATTTAATGATACCGATGATCCTTGTGATGCCATCGGTCTAGAGTTCGGGGAAGTAGAAGATTATTGTGTTCTCATCGGTGCTGCAGGAGATTGTAGTGAGACAATTCAAGTAGAAACAACGGACGTGTCCGGGACTTCTATATCGTTATTCTGGACAGCCATAGATGGAGTCGATGATTATACCATCCGATACCGTCTGAAAGGTGCTTCTGAGTGGATAGAACAATCAAGTTCTACACAGGAAGCCCTTATAAGTGGACTTTCTAAGTGCGAAACTTATGAAACACAAGTAAAAGCCAATTGCTCAGGGCAAAACACGGACTTCTCCCCTATTCAAGAAATCCCTACAAGATGCTCTTCTTCTATTCAAGGAAATGAAAGAATAAACCTTTCCATCAGTCCTAATCCTTTTACCGACAGAATCAATATAGAATGGGATGCGGGGAAATTGGATGATGACGAAAATATAACATCCATATCATTGGTCACTTTAGATGGGCGACTCTTAATTAATAAATCTGTTGGTATTGAATCGTCCAGCGAGACCATAGATCTGCACGACGATCAATTAGCTCCAGGACTATACCTGGTGTATTTAAGATCGCAGAAAACCAAGTATGTAGAGAAGTTGATAAAATTATAGTGTGTATTATATGATGGTGGATTCAACCATCTTACACTTAATCTTATTATCTAGTCGCTGA
>CAZFJO010000187.1:0-7966 GCA_964518915.1 uncultured Saprospiraceae bacterium | reverse complement strand
ATCATAGACAATGCCTCAGTAACAGATGTCGCTTTTTTATATTGAAATGAATTGGGTATCATTTTTAATTTTTTAATGGTTGATTTAATTATTCATCGCAGTCCATACGCGCTCAGGAGTCATCGGCATAGGGACGTCCTTTACTTTAAAACCTCCACTCCATAATGCATCTATGACTGCATTAACGACAGCAGGAGTTGAACCTATACAACCTGCTTCGCCGGCCCCCTTGACACCAAGTGGATTATGTGGGCATGGCGTAACTGTACGATCAATTTCGAAACTAGGTAAGTCATCTGCGCGTGGCATGCAATAATCCATATAGCTGCCATTGATCAACTGACCTTCTTCATCATATATGGCCCCTTCATGCAGGGCTTGTCCGATTCCCTGAGCGAGACCACCGTGTATCTGTCCATCCACAATCATAGGGTTGATGACGTTTCCTACATCATCTACGGCTATGAATCTTTTTAGTTTAACCACTCCTGTTTCCTTATCGATTTCAACAATTGCTACGTGGGCACCGAACGGATAAGTGAAATTAGTCGGGTCGTAGAAAGCATTGAAATCAAGACCAGGTTCCATACCTTCTGGGAAATTATGCGGCACATAGGAAGACAGAGAAACATCTCCGAATCCTATCGACTTATCGGTACCCTTGACGGTCCATTTGCCTTGAGCATATTCTAAATCATCTACCGATGCTTCGAGCAGATGTGCTGCTACCTTAGCTCCTTTTTCCAGAACCTTATCGACGGATTTCACAATGGCACTTCCACCTACTGCGAGGCTACGTGAACCATAAGTCCCCATCCCAAATGCAACAGCATCCGAATCTCCATGGATGATTTCCACATCTTCAATCGCTATTCCGAGCCTATCAGCAACCACTTGCGCAAAGGTTGTTTCGTGGCCTTGGCCGTGTGAGTGAGATCCTGTGAATACACTCACCTTACCCGTCGGTTGTACCCTGACCTGAGCCACCTCGAATAATCCGGCTCGAGCACCGAGCGCTCCGACGACAGCAGAAGGCGCTATCCCACACGCTTCTATATAGGTTGAAAAACCTATACCCAGTAACTTGCCGTTATCGAGTGATTTCTGCTCTTCGCGGAAGGCTTCATAGCCTACCATCTCAAGTGCTTTATTAAGTACTGGTTCATAATTGCCACTATCATATTGTAGAGCAACCTGCGTCATATATCCTTCTTGTTCGACACCATCGAATGCAGGAATGAAATTCTTAAACCTTAATTCGGCGGGGTCTATATTCATCTCTAGGGCAGCCAGATCCAGCATCCTTTCTAGAAGATAAGTTGCTTCAGGTCTACCCGCACCTCTGTATGCATCTACAGCATTGGTATGGGTGAAAACTGCTTTTACATCCACGTTAATTTTAGGCGTAGTATACAATCCCTGGAACAAGGTTCCATGTAAGTAAGTGGGTACCGCTGGCGCAAATGTAGATAGGTAGGCGCCCATGTTAGCATAAGTATATGCTTGAAGCGCAACAATTTTTCCATTGCTATCGAAACCCATTTTAGCGTGAGAGACATGGTCTCTTCCATGCGCATCTGTAATAAACGATTCGCTTCTCTCGGCAGTCCACTTGATGGGCCTACCTATTTTCTGTGAGCACCAGATCACCAGCGCTTCCTCTGCATAGTGAAAAATCTTACTTCCGAATCCTCCGCCTACATCTGGACCTACAACCCTTACCTTATGTTCTGGAATCCCTAGAACGAATGCACACATAAGCAATCTTATCAGGTGGGGATTCTGGGTAGAAGTATAGAGGGTATATTTATCATAAGCATCGTCATAATGTCCGATTGCGCTCCGTGGTTCTATGGCATTCGGTACGAGTCGCTGATTGCTAAACTCAAGCTCCGTAACATGTGCGGCGGCTTCCATTGCTGCTGACACTTCGTCTTTAGGGTTTCCTAATTCCCAATCGAAACACAAGTTGCTTTCTACATCGGCATGAACCAGTGGAGCTCCATCCTCTGTAGCTTTCTTAGGACAGGTAACGGCTGCATGAATGTCATAATCAACATCTACATAATCAGCTGCATCTCTGGCTTCAGCTTGACTCTCTGCAATAATAAATACTACCCCATCTCCGGCATGCCTTGCTTTATTTCTTACGAGCAATGGATGAGGAGGTTCTTTCATGGTATCACCATTCTTAAAGTCTACCTGCCATCCGCATGGGACACCTGCTATGGATTCAGGTATGTCGTTTCCGGTATAAATGGCAACGACACCTGGTCTGTTTTCCGCTTCGGAAATATTGATACTATTGATGGTAGCATGAGCATATGGACTTCTTAAGATGTAACCATATACCATACCTGGAAGGACGATATCATCCGTATATTTTCCTTTACCAGTTATAAAGCGCTTGTCTTCGACCCGCTTGACTGGTTTACCTATATATGTGGACATATGTGTATGTTTTTAAAGTGGTGTGAAATAAGAAACTAGGCTTGCATCTTCTCAGCAGCATATTGAATAGACTGGACGATGTTATGGTATCCCGTGCACCTACAGAAGTTACCTTCTAAGGAATCTCTGATTTCTTCTTCAGAGGGATTGGGGTTGTTTTTCAGAATGTCTTTAGCTGTCATGATCATTCCGGGAGTACAGAAGCCACATTGTAGACCATGCTTTTCTCTGAATCCTTCTTGCAAGGGATGTAAGTCACCACCAGAGGAAAGGCCTTCTATTGTGACTACTTCGGAACCATCTGCTTGTACTGCCAGCATGGTGCACGACTTAACTGCCTTGCCGTCAACTTCTATGGTACATGCTCCACAACTGCTGGTATCACAACCTACATGAGTCCCTGTCAAAGACAATTGTGATCGTAGAAAATCTACCAGTAAAGTTCTGGCATCTACATCTGCTTCACGGAGTTGACCGTTTACTGTAATTGAAATTTGGTTTGCCATTATTACTTATTTAATTTTTTCTATACTTCGTCTAATTAAGATGTTTCAGCTTGTTCTTTTTCTTTCGCTAGAAATTTTTCTAGCGCAGAGAATACTTGTTTCGTTATGAGGTTAGCTACTCCGGATAATACCCGCTGTCCCGTACGAGCTATCGTACCAGAAAGTTTAGCTTTTCCATTAAAAGCAAGCAATGTCCTATCGCCCTCAATTTCCGATAGCTTCATATGCACGGTAACATGAGCGTTACCGACCTTACTCAATTGTTCTACTTGGATCTGAAATGTTTCTGGATGGTTTTTTTCTGCTACCTGCATCTTTCCTTTAAAAGTGGCATTAACAGGTCCTATGTTAATGTTGGCAACAGTCTCATATCGATCTCCTCCCAGCGCGTTTAATTTTGAAATTCCAGGAGTAATTTTAGCTAAGACAACAGGGTCCATGAGATAAACCCATAGTTTTTCTCTTCTTACATCAAGTTCGTGATTTCCTACTATTTCCATTGTTTATCTTTTCATTCTCTTAAGTAACGAAATATTTATTGGAATTACGAGAATATATGAAAATAATAATCAAGCATTTACAACATACTGTAGGTATCGATTAAAGAAATCTATTACTTAATTAAAAGGACTTCTGAATGACATGTTAATTTTTATGTTCAGGATACTTTTGCCGCTTTTTGAATTACACAACAACGGCTATGTAATGGATACATCTCTCCGGTGAAGTCATTCAATTCAGTAAGCTGTTTTATCAGCCCATATTACTTTAAGAAAGGGGAAGACATGTTTTGTTATCTACAAGCAGTAAATCACAAGTACCACTGCGTGCTAAATCCAGCCCGACACCTAGATCGCTACAATATCAAAGTTGACATTTTCACACTATAGATACCGTTCTCAATGGCATAGATTATCAATCCTGCTAGGTTTTTAGCTTGTGTCTTGTGCAACAAGTTATTCCTATGCCCTTCTACTGTCCGCGGACTGATGTAGAGTTCATCTGCAATTTCCTTAGTCGTTTTCTGATCACAGAGTTTTTTCAATACTTCTTCTTCTCTATCTGATAGATTTACAATTACTCCCTCTCTTTTTCCACCATACAACATCTTTTCTCTAAGTAGCTCAAGGATGTAATCTGTATAGTGGAAACCTTTCTCAATTACTTTATTTATTGCTTCAATTAATAAGTCCGGATGGGTATTCTTAGCTAAGAAGGAAGAAGCTCCCATTTCAATTAGTTTCACTATGATGGTGGCATCATAATGAGAGGTAAGGATAATTATTTTCGCTGTAGGGTATTTCCCAATAAGTATTTCAAGCGTTTTAATGCCATCCAGAACTGGCATAGAAAGGTCTAGTAATATTAAATCCGGAAAGTTATCTTGAGAAATATTGTCTAACAACTCTTGTCCGTTTTCTGCTTCTAAAAGAACTTTAAAACGGGTACTTTCTTCAAGAATCATTTTAATGCCTGATCGGAATAATTTCTCATCATCCGCTATTGCAATATTCAATTTATCCATTGTTAAAAGTTAACATATACCATACTCCTTTTTCTGTAGAAGGCATCTCAAGTTCTGCATCTAAAATCTGACACCTGCTTATAATGTTTAAGGTACCCATTCCTGTTGACTTTTCAATATTCTTGATCCCTATTCCGTCGTCTCTATAAGACAGCCATAGTTTTTCATCAGCTGTCTTATTAAATTCTAGATAGATGGATTGAGCCTCAGCATACTTTAAAGTATTATTGACCCATTCTTGAATAATTCTAAAAACGTGCAATGCGCTTTCCGATTTAAAAGAGTCTGCCCATTCTCGTCCTATAAATTTTACGTTAAGTCCAGACGCTTTAAAAACCTCACTTAACAAACCATCGATAGCTACTTTCAGACCGAACTTCACCAATGCAGGAGGCATCAATTCATGTGCCATTGTTCTAGATCTATCTATACTTGCTGCCAATGAGGATTGAAGAGAATCTATGATTTCGTGTTGATCTTCAGGTACTTTCTTTCTTAGTATATGCAGATTAAGGTTAACAACATTAAGTTTCGAA
Organism: uncultured Saprospiraceae bacterium; assembly: GCA_964518915.1. Taxonomy (GTDB): domain Bacteria; phylum Bacteroidota; class Bacteroidia; order Chitinophagales; family Saprospiraceae; genus JABDLO01. The sequence continues at coordinate 2,948 of CAZFJO010000187.1, read as the reverse complement.
CTGATGTCATCATGAAGATCTCTAGCGATTCTCTCTCTTTCTTCTTCTTGCGTCTCTATGGTCACCTGCAGAAGCTTACTCTGGTGTTTAATTTCTTGTTCCTGGTTTTTTAATTTCTCATCTAATATTTTTCTCCTTGAAAAAGAAAAGAATAGAATAATAGATAGCGCGAAAACAATCATTACAACAACAGAAATGATTAAAAAAAACAATACCCCACTCTCTTTCATTTCTTGATTATTAACCTTCTTTTATAATACTTACTTGAAATATACAATGCCCATGTCATCAATAGATATCCGATAAAATTCGTCAAGGCGCTGGCTGTATAGATCCAAAATTGTGTATCGATTTCAAAACCTACAATAAACCCTCTCATAAAAAATATAAATGCCGATCCTGAAAACATAATCAGAATGCCAGACAGTGCGATGCTCATGTATTTCTCCAAGGGTTGATCTCTACTAAAAGATTGGAAAAAAGAAAAGACTACTCCTCCTATCACTAGGACATTAATTACAAGCTTGGTATGCACGTTGATATCTGCGTTGTCTGCAAAGTAAAAATAATCCATAAACACCAATACAATTCCCAGGATTCCTATGAACCAGAAGAATTTACTTATGGTTTTATTCAGAATACTTGAATGGAAAAAATAAAATAGAATAATGAATTCTATGGCAGAGTAGAAAGGTACAACAACTGCATTCCCTACACCTAAATTAGCTATAATTTTACCAGTTAATTCTGCTATACCACACAATACAAGGTAGTTGCCAATAGGATAAAGTTTTCTTGCAATCTGATTTCTAAAACCTATATAAAATAGCATACCTGCACATACTGTAGTAATGGCAAGATAGATAGCAATGTCAAGGGATAATTCTGCCATTTAAATCTGAATCATTAACATTTCGGAGGGCAAGGTTGGGACCAATCATAATAATAGTGTCCATTGTTATAGTCTACCATATCAACACCTAAACTATCCACCCCTACCAAAATCAACTTGATTTCAGATCTCTTTCCTTTAATCTTTTCGAGCCCTAGATGAAATCTACTACCCATTGCATTTTCATTTAACACTTGTGACAAGTCCACGACAGGTAATGAAAATGACCAGATAGTATCATTTTGAATCCATTTTTTCTGTTCTTTTATCCATGCCTTTGTCCATTTTTTAAACTTGTACTCTGAGATGGTATCCTGCGTATTAGGCAGAGGTTCAATAGGTACGAGGGGCGTATTCTTCTTCACATCTGCAGATTGAGTACAGGACAAAATAATGGTTAGTGCAAGTAGTGCACACGTGATAATCATTGTTCTCATGGTTGTTTTTTTTGTTTCAATTGGTATTTCGAATATAACAATTTGTAGACAAAATTATATATACGTATTTCTACGTGTTTTTAAAACACGGATAACTACTGTGAAATTCTTACTTATTGCCACATAAATTTGGGTCCATAATTGATCAGGGTTTTAGTCGAAAACACTTAGACTTTTTATTCCTGCATAACCTTAAAACTAAATTTACTATGACCCCTTTTATCGGACAACTACTATTATTCGGTGGCAATTTCGCACCCAGAGGTTGGGCATTATGTGATGGCCAACTACTTGCTATTAATTCTTACAGTGCCCTATTTTCAATCTTAGGCACAACCTATGGTGGAGATGGAAGAACTACCTTCGCTTTACCAGACTTGAGAAGCAGAGTACCTATTCATCCTGGGACAGGCCATGGCTTACCTACTTATCAGCAAGGTCAGCGGACTGGAGCTCCTACAGTCAACCTTACAGTAGCTAATCTCCCTGCTCACAACCATCCACTCACTGGAGCGGTAAAAGTAAAAGTAGCTGATGGAAGTGCTGATTCACTGCAGGCCAATGGCGATGCCCTTGCTGCGTCTACGAACAGTAGGAGCAATCTCATCTACAAAGACACTCCAGCATATACGGCAGGAAATGAACTAGGAGGAGTAGATTCCTCAGAGTTACAAGTAGGCAATAGAGGTCAGAATCAATCATTCGGGATTGTCCAACCCAGTCTCGGCGTAAATTATATAATTGCCTTAGTAGGAACCTATCCTTCTAGATCTTAAAACCATGCTTATGAAAAAAATTATCATTCTAATAGTGCTTTATTGTTCCATATGTATTTCCTCTTATGGTCAATGTCCTACTTCGATTCAAGAATTTATTAATCCAAGCGATCTAGATTTCATATTTGCAGGAACACCTAATTGCGCAGATGTTCCTCAACCTGCAACTGTGATTATAGAAGGAATCACATATTCATTTTGTTGTTGTTTCAGTAATGAATTAGGTGGGACTTCAGCCATATCAGTCTACGGTAAATCAGTTCCAACACCTCATCCCGTCGCACCCTATACAATAGATTTTGGTGGACAGGTCTGCGAGTATCAAAGTGGAGGTGTTCTTCCCATAACATTTAGTTCAATTTCTGTTTCTTCATCCGATCGTATTATTGAAGTAAAATGGGAGACGGAAACCGAAGTACATGGTGATTACTTCGAAATACAGCGATCTATAGGAAGTCCAGATGATTTCACAGCACTCGCAACAGTACAGTCTCAAGGCAATACTCGATCAATTTCGCCCTATGTGTATCAAGACTTTTTAGAAATTACAGGCACCGTTTATTATCGGATAAAAGCCGTTGATCTCAATGGGGTATCTACATTTTCATCTATTGCTGCCCTGCAGATGGATAAGCATGCAACATTCAATATAAGCAGCAACCTCGTAAGCAATGAGCTATCGTGGAATCTTCCAGTAGAATATATTGACGAACTCGTAATTTATAACATACAAGGTGAGATCATGTACAATGGTCACCCTGAAAGTCAATCCATTCCTATAGATTTTCTTGAAAATGGAATGTATTTCATTAAATCCAGAGGAACATTTGGCGAAAGCAAAAC
>CAZFJO010000186.1:3976-8007 GCA_964518915.1 uncultured Saprospiraceae bacterium | reverse complement strand
ATTTAATATGACACTTCACTTGAGTATGGGCACAACTAGAAGTAACACATTCCTTATTTAAGTAAAAGATTGAGTTATATCTTTTCCAGTACTTGTGTACTCGTGCAATCATCTTCTATCTCTTTCCACAGCACTTGACCTCCTGTATATTCCATGTCTAAGCAGTCCCCATCCGCACACACGGTCAGGACATCTCCACTTTCATTAGACGTATACGTAAATGTTCCCGTGTCAACATCATTATCATTCGTAATGGTACCGGAACCTGTTCCGTCCGCATTGAATGTAATAGTGGCACAGTACATAGATCCGTCAACAGTAAGGCAGCCATCGCTTGCTTTTATAGAAATATTCATAGGTTCAGGCTCGCTGCATTCTATATTAAACTCTACTATCTCATAGGTTCCTATAAAATCATTGCTATCATCTCCACAAGAGAATAAAAACCCTAGTACTAAAAACGCGATTAACTTTTTCATAATTGTTATACAGTTTCACGTAAGGTAAGTAATAATTGTCTTGAAATCACGTAGAACTTAACAAGTGACATAGTCTAGGTAACAACTGTAATCTGACATGAATTATCTGCAATAGGGTTTTAGACTATTATTTCCCGTTTCAGGTCTAACCTATTCTGACCTTTATAAATATGCGCGATATCCAGTTCCATTAATTTCTACTTCGATATTAAATTCCCTCTTAAGTATTGCGATCAACTGGTTGTCATTTTCAATTAAAATCTCCTTTTTCAGGTCGCCAGCTCTTACTTTATACACATTATTGAATATGGTTTTTCTTCCTTCTGGTGTCGCAACGGTACATATTCTGTTCTTGACGAAGTAAGAACCTTTATCATTCTGCTTAACAATATTTTGCTCCAGGAATTCATCAATCTTCCTAGGTTTTATATCAATCAAGTATTTCTTGATAAAACTAGAATTATCCTTAAAAGACTCTGTCAATAAATAGAGGTCCTCTGCAGCACCTTCTATTTTATAGTTCTTGAAACGATCTTCTTGTATAGAAGTCGAGAACAACTTTAGAGGCTCTAAGAATAGGTCACCATAACCTACATCCACTAACCATACATCGTCCATCTCTACTACAATGGACATATGGTCAAAGTCTGGACCCAATATCTCCTCATTGTATATCCTTGAAGACACAGGATAACAATGAAAACCTAAATGTGTGAGCAGTGCATAAAACAAATAATTCAACTCATAGCAGTATCCTCCTCGGTTCCTATTTACAACTTTTTCATAAATTGACTTTATATCCAGGTGAATCGGTTTCTTAAAATAAACATCCAACGCTTCAAATGGGATGGACAACACATGTCTTCTATGAAGTTCTCTAAGGTAGTCTATAGATATAGATCTGCTGCGTCTAGAATCTATCCGCTCCATATATGTATCGAAGTCCACTTCCTTCATCATAAGCGAATATAAGTTCTGACTAGATAATAATGACAGTACTCAATCTTAAATTGATGAATAGATCTATTAAAATCTATAATACAGAAATGCTTGAAACGTAAATTTTTAATTGAGCTTTTACTCAACTAGATCTTCTAATTAGAAGCGTTATCATGATGTCCGTGGAATATTAAAAACATTTTCTTTTCACTACTATCCTATGAATCGATTCCTCAGTGCTTGTATGATAACAGGTTTTTTGCGGAAGCTTATAGGAATAGAATCTTCATTACTCAAGATCACCGTGGAATCTGATTTATGGATACTTACAACTCGATCGAGATTCACAAGATAAGAATGGTGACAACGCATAAATCCATAGGGATCAAGGAGCCGGTCATATTCTTTTAAATGGGAAGAGACAACTATTTTATTGCCATCTGTAAAAAAGAAGCGTGTATAACTGCCATCTGCTTGACAATATAAAATATCTTGGATTTCTACAATCTTAAGACTGTCTATATCATTAAGAATCATCTTCTCCTTCTGGCTATAAGAGGTCTCTGCATTATCTAGCAACACACTCCGCTTCGTTACTCGGGTTTCTTCCGATTCAGATTGTATCTTGTCGAGTGCCGACCGCAAGTCATCTGGCGATATGGGCTTTAGAAGATAATCCGCTGCACTTACCTTAAATGCATCTACTGCATACTGATCATATGCCGTGATGAATATTATATGAAAGTTCTGATCCTTATTATTTTTTACTAGATCAAATCCAGTACCATCTGGAAGATTGATGTCTAAAAACAGTAAATCACATATATTGTTAGAAAGGACGTCCTTCCCTTCGGCAACACTGCCAGCTTCTGCCACAACTTGAATATCTGGAAAAAACTTATCCAGCATTTTATTAAATCCCGCCCTTACGTTTTCTTCGTCTTCTACTATTATTGCTCTCATGTTAAGTACTCTAAAGGTAAGTGAATGTCTACTTTAGTTCCTCCACCACTCAGATAATCTGTAAAAATTTTATAGCTCCCTCGCTTTTCTATGCTTAGTTTTTCTAGCCGTTCTTGTGTAATGATTTTTGCCAGAGACTTATTTTTAGATTCAATATTCTTAGCTACAACGTACTGAGCTTGCTCCCCTATCCCATTGTCTGTAACCCGCAACAATAGTTGGTTATTCGCTTTTGAAAATAAGACTTCTACATGGCCTTTCTCAACTTGATAGATGCGTCCATGCTCTATAGCATTCTCCACGAAGGGCTGTGCCATCAATGGAGGAATCATAAGTTTGTTCTCATCAATTCCTTCTTCTACTCTGATCGAAAAGTCAAATTTTTCATTGTGCCGCATCTGTTGTAAATGCAGATAATTATTAAGACTTTCTAGCTCAGAACTCAATGGAATAAAGTCCTCGCGACTATTTTCAAGTGTCTGTCTCATCAACGAGGCGAATTTAGATAAATAGTTAAGAGCAGTACCTAATTCTGATTTATCATACAAGAAATTCTGAATCGAACTTATGGTATTAAATATAAAGTGGGGATTCATCTGGAGTCGTAAAATTTTCTGTTCTAGATCTAAGTTGTTCTTCTCTTGTAAGATCACTCTGTTTTTATTCCTCTGATAGAACCATAAGAATCCACCTAGTAAGCAAGCAAGAGAAGCAATACCCCATAATAAGTAAGTCTGAGTTTTAAGTTTAGCACTTAAATTCATCTCAGTGAGTTCAGCAATTTCATTGTCTTTGATAGATAAGGTATACTTGTTTTTCAGGTTAGATACACTATTCTGCACTTGGCTGTTTAATATGCTATCCTGAAGCAATTGTCCTTTATACTTGTAATTATAGGCATCATCCCACCTTCCGTCTTTCTTAGCTATTTCTTCCAGAAGCCTCCATGCAGAGACTTCTCCTTCTTGATCATCTTCTGGTAACAATTCATCTTTATACTGAGAAGCCAATACCCTTGCTTTTCCTAAATTGCCTTTCATCAACTCTATTTCGGCTTTAAGCTTTACTACATCCTTGATAAATGTATTCGTATTGAATTGTTGTAGTAACCCTTCTAGTTCATTAAGATCTGTATAGGCATCATCTAGTTTATTCTGCTTTACAGAAATAGAACATCTGTATTTTAATGCGTTAAATATAGAAACAGATGACTTTACCTCTCTTCCTATTTTCAAGGTCTCATTAAAATATTCAGAAGCAACATCGTATTGATCATCATTAAAATAATAGATCCCAAGATATAAACTTGATTCACAGATATAATTGGGGTTATTGAGTTTGCGAGCTGCATCAACTGCAACTTTTAACCTAGATTCAGCCTCTTCTTTTAATTCTACATCCATATAGAAATGCCGGTATAGGTTAGCATATATTTTTCCAAGCAGTATATCACCTCCAGCTACTTTATTATCCAGTTCCCATTCCTGGGCTACTTCTTTCATAAGAATAGCGTACTCGATTGCTTTTTCATAAGATTCTCCATAATTGTAACTATTAGAAATGTAGTTATAAGCATTACATTCTAAAGTAGCAATCTCTGTATTTTTTTCTGGCTCTAACTTAAGATACTCAAGTACATTATCTGTGTGT
>CAZFJO010000186.1:0-3876 GCA_964518915.1 uncultured Saprospiraceae bacterium | reverse complement strand
CTCTGTATTTTTTTCTGGCTCTAACTTAAGATACTCAAGTACATTATCTGTGTGTGCCCGCACAGCTTCCAAGTCGAATCTATATACATTCCAGATGGCCATCTGCATTTCTCTTCCGGCTGCTTCAAAATATTTTCCATCTTCAACATACATGTCTCTCACACCTATCATCTCTGTAAAATAAATGGTAGAATCTGTACCATTGTGTGCCCATCCATGAAACATTTTAGATTCGATAAGCGCTTCTCTGTTATTTAATTTCTGAGATAGGCTGATTGCGTACTTCGAGTATTGACCGAGCTTTTCCATATCTCGAACCTCAGGAGAATCATACCAATCACATATACGTAATAGAATATCTAAACTATCTGCTGGATTCTCAGCCTCGGTAAGGTTGACTTTTAGTTGATCGATCTCAATACCATATACCGGGTTGACTAGAACGAATAGAACAACTAAAACCCTTAAGTACCTTACTAAACCCTTTCTTAAAATATAACTCATAAAAAAACTATTTATACAATCCATCGTAAATACGTGGTGCTCAATATAGAAAAGCATAGACCATACTATCTGCAATTAACAACATGTAAGTTAAGCAATGATCGAGGATTCACAGGTGTAGAACTTCTATTGATAAGTGTTACGAAAAAAGCCTTGCACTTTATGATTAAATTCTGCTACAGAATTATTGCTTCTTGCTTATGTTCAATAACATAGAATACCCTGCTAAGAAATATAAACCCTAATTACACCAGAATTATATGATACTGATAAAACAAAGTGATTGATATCTATCTATGACCGTACTGGCTTAAAGTCAGTACGGTTTTTCATATCCTTGCAATTCTAATTTCGAGTAAGTACAGGATTCTACTCCTTATTCTTAGGCACTTTCTGGATGATGAATTCACCTTTCAACGCAGGATCGTCTTCAGGCTTTATGTACTCATCGCCTCCTCCTCCGAAAACAGAAATACTGACATATCTCTTCGGGTTAAGGCGTAAGTCTTGTAGTAATAACGCTAAGTTTCTAGAAGTAAATTCAAGGTTCGTATACAATTGCTTATCATTAAGCAGCTGAGATAAGGAGCCATCCCCTTTGTTAATCTTAGTCAACAACCCATTCACTTCACCGAAAGTCGTCTCCAGTGAGGTAAGACTCGTACGAAAATCCTTGATGGCAGCCGTTGTCTCTGTTATCGCTTTATTGCTATTGTCTATTGTCTGGTCGAACGATGACGCAGCCAATCTGCTAGTCAGTGTATCTAAATTACCCAGCAGTGAAGTAATCTTTCCTCTATCAGCAGCAAGTGTGCTGGTGATTTCATCTACATTCTTCATGGTTGAGATCATGGAACGCTGAGATTGCTGTATCAAGGAATTCGTAGAGGAAGTAAGGGCCGCGAGGTTTCTAGTTAATTGTTCTATGTTCCTTATAGAAGCATTCAATGCTCCTTTACCATCTTCGTCGCCTAGGCCATCTACCACCTTCTTCATGCCAGTTGCCACAGTATTTACAGTTTCTTCTAATTCTCCCTCTCCTAGCATAGATCCCAGTAATCCTTGAACCTTTCCCTTTAATTCCTGACCAGATTCTGCACAATCTGCTCCAGAACAGTTTCTATCGTACTTCAGCATGATAAATTGTCCTCCTACAAGACCGTCTGCAGCCTGGATGGCTTCTGCATCTGTAGGAATCTTTAATCCATTGTCTTCTATCTGAAAACTTACCTTCATAGAAGTAACATCTTCTGGATTAAGCTCAATACCTGTAACCGCTCCTACTTGATAACCATTTATCTTCACAGGTGATGACACAACTAGGTTGGTTACATCATCGAATACTGCATAGTATGTTCTACTATTGGAAAGAAGGTTCTGACCTATAATAAACTTATAACCCCAGATCATCCCTGCAATAACAATTATCGCTAATGCACCTATTTTAATTTCTCTAGAAAAAGCCATATTTATCTGATTGTCTTAAACCATTTTACTTGTAACAAGTCTAGTACAATTAAGAAGGTTAAAAGTTGGACGAATTTATGGAAATATCCGCTATCCTGTTCCTATTATCCTTTTTTTTGAATATTTGATATACTCAATGGATAGGTAGTTTACTTTATTAATTTTCCACCGGACAATCCATTATCCCCATACATTAACCTCAGGGATAATCTCCACCCCGAATTTTTCTTTCACAGAAACTTGTATATCTAGAGCCAAGCTCCAGATTTCTTCTCCGGTTGCTTCACCATGATTCACCAGAACCAGCGCTTGATTCTTATAGGTTCCTGTATTCCCTACAACTTTCCCTTTCCATCCACATCGATCTATCAACCATCCAGCAGGTAACTTTACATGATCGTCATCTATCGGGTAACTAGGTGCTTCTGGATAATCCCCTAAAATATCTTGATACCTGTCATTATGAACAATAGGATTCTTAAAGAAGCTGCCAGAGTTTCCGATGACAGACGGATCAGGCAACTTAGATTTTCTGATATCAATGATGACATTACTCACGTCTCTGAATGTTGGCTCCGTTATTCCTTGTGCCTCTAGCTGATTGCTTACAGCACCATAAGATAGAACCAATTCTTGCTTTCTACTCAACTTATACGTTACATGAGTTATTAACAACTTACCCGCCCATTCTTTTTTAAATATGCTATCCCTATAACCGAAATCACAATCCTTTTCATGAAAAACAAGCACCTCTCCTGTCTCAAGATTGATCGCTTCTAACTGGACGAAACATCGAGACTGCTCTACACCATACGCCCCTATATTCTGTATCGGTGCTGCCCCTACATAACCAGGAATCAGGGATAGATTCTCCATTCCACCTAGCTCTTGATCTAAACACCAGCCTATAAAGTCATGCCACACAACGCCTCCACCTACTCGGACGAAAGTAACATCATCGTCCTCATATCGAATATCGATAGATTTAATCTGATTATGGATTACGTATGAATCAAGGTCCCCTTTCAATAAAAGATTAGACCCACCTCCTATAATTCTAAACGGCCCTTTACTATTCTTGAGTAATTCCTGTGCTTGAGAAACATTCTGGACTTCATGTATGCCTTTGCAACTGGCTTCAACCCCGAAAGTGTTGAGATGCTTAAGAGAGTTTCGTTGTGTGTAAGTCATTATAGGTCACTCGCAGGATCCGTGATTTCCTTCAGTTTTCGGAAATTAAAATCAAACCTTACTCCGAGATTAAAAGAATTAGCAGAATTGTCAGGGTGATATCCAAATCTTATATACGGATTCAGAACGAATCCAGACATACCGAAACCATAACCGACCTCTCCTATGTAAGTAGGAAACAAATCTCTCTCTACACCTAATTCTTTCGATCCCCCCGATTGGAAAAACAACTCAGTTTTATTATACTGTATTCCACCACCTATGGTAAATCCGAACTTTCCTTCTTTATCAAGTCCAGAAGTCCCGCCGAAATTTAAGTGGGCCATCAATGGAAACGAAGCCATTCCTAGTCCTTTAAAATCATTAAGGTCTAAGCCAAATAAGCCAATGTTAGCTACGGCTTCAAAAGCGATAGAAAAGTTATTTCCTCCCACCCATATTTTAGGACCTAAACCGAAATTTAAAAAGAGATTACCAGCAGATGTTCCAGCTAATCCATCTTCCGGATTGTTGTACCTCTGGTAAGGTTCTATGTTGGCAGTTAAGCCATATCCGATCTGACCTTGAATCGAATAAACAGATAATATCAAGGCCAACGAAGTAATTATTTTTCTCATGTCTCCCATATTAATCAGGATTGTAGTATAAAGTTAAAACTATTGTTGGAATCATTCATATTAAAATAAATAATAATATAAGTGCACTGATATATGT
>CAZFJO010000185.1:0-8023 GCA_964518915.1 uncultured Saprospiraceae bacterium | reverse complement strand
TCAGCACTAAGACTCCCAAAGGATCATAGGCATCTTTTCGCACTTATAAATTAACAGTAATTCCAAAACCCGCTGTTGTTGCCCCTAGCCTCACCTTTACATTATCATCTTTAGAACTACGTTGAGCACTATTCCACAGATTCAGATCATATGTCAAGTGGGCAGATAAAATGCCCAGACCCGCCCCGAAAACCACATCAGAGACCCAATGCTTATCTTTCAACATCCGAAAAATACCTGTGCCCACTGCAGGAAGGTAGCCAGACCAAGCCAAGAGTTTGTTTTTATCCTTCCAAGTATGCCATAATACCGAGGCACTCGCAAAAACATAGGCGGTATGTCCAGAAGGAAAAGAATGAGATCCTCCTGTTGGTCTCGTTTCATCAGTTAATTCTTTGATGATGAGCATTGATCCGAGATTAACCACTTGCGTCATCAAGAGGTGCCTAGATTGTCGAGCTACTTCTTGCTTGGGGACTCTTTTAGCTAAGTCATAAGAGTACAACATCAGAATCGGAGCATGCTGCATATAATCATCTATAGGTGATCTGGAGACATCCCATCTATCTCTGATCCAGTTACGGACTCCATTCTTAGTACCATCAGCATTCAGCGCCCATCCAGCACCTATTAATGCCACGGGAATAATGAAGGCCTTATGATCAAGAGAATCAACTTGTGGATTGTATTGCGCATGAACACAATGATTACAAAGGAATAAAAAGATAAAAAGCCTCATAGGCGCCGTACCCTAATATTTCGGAACTGTATAATGCCACCATGGTCTTGTAATGCTAGATGCCCCGACTGATATCGCGCATAGGAATCTAGATTCTTCCACTTTGATTTGGCAATACGTTGTTTCCAATCATCAGAATACAATTCATAACTCACGGTCTTTTGGCCATTAAGCCAGTGCTCGACTTTATTGTTATTCACAATCAGACGTGTCGTATTCCATGTTCCAGATGGTCTACTTACGTCTACCGTGGGGGCATGTACATCATAATTAGCAGAGGAAACATTGACCTTATTGCTCTTAGGATAGGCATGATCATCTAGTAATTGATATTCTGGTCCCGTATGGTAGACAGACTCGTATTCAGGGCTTTCTCGCACATTAAAAAAGATTCCACTATTGGCACCTTCGGCAATAGACCACTCCAATGCCAATTCAAAATTGCTAAAGGTGTCCTTCGTAATAATGTCTGCATTATGTGTTCCCATGGCCTTCATGAGTCCATTCTCTACTTTCCAACCTTCCATATGGTCCTCTTTGTAGACACGCCATTGATCCATATCAGAACCATTGAAAAGACTTGTCCATCCTACTGAACGGTCTGCAGCAGACAGACCATTTTCCGTCATTGGTTTTAAATTATTCTGTGGCTTAGGATTGGCACAACTAATGCATATAAATAAGGGTATAACCAGTAATAGGGAATGATCTAACATGAATCCTCTTAATTTTGCGAAATAACTTGGGCAAAATAAGGTTTTAGCCACAGTCGTTCTTAGGCTCCAATGAACAAAAGTCTCTTTCTCATAATCACTTGCTTAGGTATCGTGCTTGACTTACAAGGACAACGAGGTCTAGAATTAGGTTTTTGGCTAGGTACAAGCCAATACTTTGGGGATCTACAGACAGAATTAACAATTGCTGATCCTGGTCTTGCTGGGGGAATCAATGCACGATATAATTTTGATGAACGGATAAGTGTAAAAGCTTCTCTCAATCATGCACGCGTTGGTGGAGATGATGCTGATTCACCTAATACTTTCGAGAGACAAAGAAATCTAAGCTTCAAGTCAGGTATCTGGGATGCTTCTCTTCATGGAGAGTTTAATTTCCTCCCGTACATACATGGATCATCAGATGAATGGTTTACTCCCTATCTACTGGCTGGTGTTTCTATATTCGCCTATAGTCCAAAAGCAGAATTAGATGGTGTTTCCTTTAACCTAAGAGATTTCGGTACAGAAGGTCAGGCCATTGGAGAGGAATATAGTCGCTTCTCGCGTTCATTTAACTTCGGATTTGGTTTCAAATGGGACATCAATTTTGACTATAGTTTCAATATTGAGCTATCTGTTCACAACACACAAACTGACTATCTTGATGATGTCAGTTCCGTATATCCTAATCTTAATGATCTAGCAGATGTCCGAGGCAATACTGCTGTAAATCTCTCTAATCGCGCATTAACCTTAGGTCTTGCCGAAACTGGGCGCCAAAGAGGCAATAGCAGCAATAAGGATTCTTACGTGATGTTAGGCGTAAGCTTTATGAAGTACTTCGGCACCTTGGATTGCCCAGATGTTTCTAATCAAAGAAAGAAAATTAGAAAACGTGCTAATACCTTAGATTGGTAGTATCAAGATAGAGTAGAGACTACTCTCCTTTTTTTGCTTCTACCAATACATACATTAAGCGATTGATATCATCAGCATTGAGTTGTAGCTTTCCTTTCAATACAATCTGCTCAGCTGTATATTCCACAGGTTCTAGACTTTCGACTTCCATAACTGTTTCTGGACCAGCACCTCCACAGAAAAAACACATATTATATGGATAAGCAGAAAAGATGAATTCAGTGTGTGATTTATAACCTTCCACAGGGATGATATAGCCTTTGACGGTTATCTCTTCACCCTCTATAGCTTTGACTTGATCTGCAAAGACCGGCTTATCAATCTTGAAACCCAAAAATTCGTCATATTCCTTCTTATAAGTGATACGAGATAGGGTCTGCCATACATTTTCCTTCTTCGGAGCATCAACAGCCTCCTCGGGATCTTGGCCTGACAATGAAAGAGAGATTCCCAACAGTATCAGCAGAAGTAGTAAGTGTTTCATAATAGTTCTCATTCGTCTAAGTAAGTAACCCGCGAGCAGGGTAAAATGATTACAGTGCGAAAGTAAAATAAACTAAGATTAACAGTTACATGATTATGGGTTGAGCACATTCCGAGGTTCTCCTTTCAAAAACCCACGGATGTTATCGGCGACAATAGAAACCAACCTTTGCCTTGCTTCCTTTGCCACCCAAGCATTATGTGGCGTAAGAATGCAGTTCTTAATACCTATCAGTGGGTGATCTAGTTCTGGTGGTTCCTTGGATAGCACATCTAATGCTGCTGTAAATCCCACATTTTGCTCCAGATGAGCTCTTAGATCCGATTCATGAATCAGCCCTCCTCTTCCGGTATTGATCAAAATAGCTTCTGTTTTTGCCAACTGAAGCATCTTTGAATTTATAATCTCAATATTAGCATCACTGAGGGGCGCATGTAAGGAAATTACATCTGCTTGCTGAAATACTTCTTCTAATTCTAAAAATGCTACATCAGGAAAAACCTCTGGCTGTGGTGTACGTGTGTTAACGATAATTGTCATACCAAATGCCTGACCTATTCGTGCTACAGCCTGACCTATTTTTCCAAAACCATAAATGCCAAGTGTTTTCTTATTCAATTCCATTAGAGGTGCCAAGGTATACGACCAAGATTGCCTATACCATTCTCCCTCTTGAACCGATTGATTATGCAAGGAGACATGATTCGTACAAGATAATAAGAGCGCAAAAACATGTTGTGCCACAGCTTCGGTACTATAACCTACTGCATTACAAACAAGGATTCCTCTTTTACTTGCTTCTCGAACATCTATGTTATCATATCCTGTTGCCAACTGACAGATCAACTTCAGGTCAGGCATTTGATCTAGCTCTTCTTGACCTACTTTCAGTTTGTTAGTAATTAGAATTTCCGCCTTGTTGCAGCGAGATATAAGTTCATCTTGATGTGTGTGTCCGAAGACGCTTAAGTCACCAAGCGCTTCGATCTCTGACCAAGATAGGTCACCATGATTAGTCGTGTCTGCTTCTGGAATAATGATGCGCATCTAGCCAAAAGTAGAGTATTAAAATAGAAAAGGAGACATGAATAAACATATCTCCTTTTTAATATTCCTCGAAACAAGCCCTGATTAGTTTGTCACGTAAGTCTCTCCTTTTAGAATTTGGTCAGCAATGCTTCTCTTGATATCTCTTGAATTAATTAATGGATAACTCAAGTAATAATTCAATCCTTTTACAAGGCTTTCTTGTCTTTCTGGTTTGACAAAAATTCCAATTGCCTCCAATCCTTTAGTACGGATAATACTGCTCGCCTCTGCTATAAACCCTTTCAGAAGGTTGTCTTTCATTTCTGATGGATATTTTTGAGCTCTTAATAAGCCTGATTCTGCGAGGTAAGTTTGAATTAATATATCTGCCAGGCATAGCATAAGTTCTTGCTCTGTCTTGAGATTAATTTTTCCTTTCATAGCCACTTGACCTACGGAGCCAATTAACATGAGTGCTATTTTCTTAAAGTTCTTAACCGCTTTTTCTTCAGGCGTCTGATCTGAATTTGTAGTATTTGTTCCTGTTAATAATTCTTGTTGTACTTGTAGTGCTGGACCTGTAAAATCTAATTTACCTTTCATGGCACGCTTGAAGATTAAATCAATCATAAGCATGCGATTGATTTCATTGGTCCCTTCGTATATTTTAGAAATTCTTGCATCACGATATGCTCGTGCTGCTGCAGTCTCCTCGCTATAGCCCATACCGCCATGTATCTGCACAGCTTCATCGGCTAATCTATTTACAATATCGGTTCCTCCTACTTTAAGAATAGAACTCTCCAAAGCATATTCTTCAGCAGCCTCTAATTTCGCCGAAGAAGAATCTATTCCTTTAGATTTTAATTGGTCAATGTAGTCCTGAATTAAATTAGATGTACGATACACAGAAGACTCCAGTACATAACTTAGAATAGCCTGATCTGCAATCTTAGATTTAATTACACCAAATGAAGATATCGGCTTTCCGAATTGATTTCTTTCATTGGCATATTGAGCTGAATTTTCTAATAAGGACTTACAAGCTCCTACAGAAAAAGGACCGATTTTATATCTCCCAGTATTGAGCACATTAAATGCTATTAAATGTCCTTCACCTTGATTCCCTAGTAAGTTCTCAACAGGAACTTTTACATTTTCTAAAAACACTTGTCTTGTAGAAGAGCCTTTTATACCCATCTTCTTCTCTTCAGCTCCTAGTGACAATCCCTCCATGCCCTTCTCTACAATAAAGCCAGTAAAGTCTGTACCCTCTATCTTAGCAAAGACAATAAAGATGTCTGCAAATCCTGCATTAGAAATCCACATCTTCTGACCATTAAGAATATAGTGTTTCCCATCTTCTGAGAGATCAGCTCTAGTTTTAGCCGCTAAGGCATCTGATCCTGAACTTGGCTCAGTAAGGCAGTAACAAGCGATCTTTTCCGCCAAGATTAGTTGAGGAAGATATTTCTGCTTCTGTGCTTCTGTCCCATAATAGAGGATCGGTAACATTCCTATACCCGTATGAGCACCGAAAGTTGTTCCGAACGATCCTGAGCACCCCAATTCATCATTGATCAATGTATTGGTGTTGGTATCGAGATTCATTCCACCATATGCTTCTGGCATATGTGCACCTAGAATACCGAGGTCTGCTAACTTTCTGAGTAGCGTAACATTATGCTGGTGCTCTCCTTCTTCAAGCTTATCAGATAGAGGTGTAAAATCTTGACGTATGAATTCACGAACTGTCTGAGCTATCATTTTTTGCTCTTCTGTAAGGTCTTCAGGAGTAAATACGTTTTCCTTCTGATCGTCTGATATGATATAATGAGCTCCTTTAAGGAGGGTCTTTTCTACTATTTCTGATGCCATATTTTACCTTGGGTTTAAATAATACTATCTTTCAGCCATTAAAATTAGGCTCTTTACTTCGAAAAGTAAAGTAAATAGATAAAAAATTAAACTCAGAGTATAGTTTTTGTCACGTAGATATCAGACCCAACCTAGTTTGGCTGCTACATACCCCGTCGACCATGCCGCTTGAAAATTAAATCCTCCTGTAACTGCATCGATATCTAATACTTCTCCTGCGAAATACATACCCGGATACTGGTGAGACTGCATTGTATGTAGATCTACTTCATCAAGCGAGATACCTCCTGCAGTAACAAACTCTTCTTTAAATGTCGTTTTACCAGATACTCTATAGACATCTTGAGATAGAAGATGAAGCAGTTTGTTTTTCTTGGATTTAGGTGTACGATACCAAGAGATATCCACATCAACTTCTGCCTTTCCTAACAAAAACAGCCAGAGCCTAAGAGGTAATTGAAAAGGGTTATGGTTTTTTAGTTTCTTGTTAGGAAACTCCATAAGGTGAAGAGCTAAATCAGATTCTCCCGTATCCGGAACCCAATTAATCTTCACTTCATATTGGTAAGCTTCTTTTTCTAAATGCCTCGCTGCCCAAGCAGATAACTTTAGAACAGCAGGTCCACTTATACCCCAATGTGTAATTAATACGGGTCCTTTTTCTATAAATGGTGTACCTGGTATCCTTACGATTCCTTCTGCAACCACACCCATTAGTTCTGGTAATTTACTTCCTGGAATATTGAAAGTAAATAATGAAGGCACTGGAGCAATAATAGTTAGACCTAATTCCTCTATCCATTTATAAGAAGAGATTTTGGGATGACCTCCAGCAGCTATTATAATCTTATCATATTGAAATGGTTCTTCCTTAATTACAAGTTCAAAACCATCCTCCACAATCTTTATAGATTTTACATGATGGGACAGCATTAATTGTACATCTATTTTTTTGCGAGCATTTTCAAGTGCATCGATTATAGTCTGTGAATCATCGGTAATCGGAAACATTCGACCATCAGGCTCTACTTTTAACTCAACTCCTTCATTGCTAAACCAAGTGATAGTATCTTGAATGCTAAATTGCTTGAATACCTTCTTTAGCTTCTTTCCTCCACGAGGATAATGCTTCACAAGATCAGAAATATATTTACAATCGTGGGTAACATTACATCTTCCTCCTCCAGAGATCTTGACTTTTGAGAGGGTTTTCTTCGTCTTCTCAAATAGAATAACCTGGGCTTCAGGAAAATTACGTTTACAATTAATAGCAGCAAAATAACCTGCTGCACCACCTCCGATGACAGCTACTTTCATCGGAATAATTTTATAATTATAATTTCGCTAATTCTCCTTTTAGAAAATCTATTGCATGAACTTCTATTGAATCTTGACCTCTTAGATCTGATAAATACCAAGAGATCCAATCTCCTAAATTAACCAGATACATCATACGCTCTACCATATTATCACCCTTAGAATATATGTCAATAATATGAGGAGTATATTTTTTGATGATCTCTTGGTTAATATTCATTCGTACACTATTGCGCTGATAGTCATCTTCATTGCGTAAGTACAAGACGACAAGATCATGATTGACGTCTTTCCAACCGACCAACTCATTATGATTCATCTCAGGAATAACATGATGCCAACATAGGGCCTTGGCATTTTCATTAATCTGTTGCCTTAGTCTCACAGCCACAGGTTCTATCCGATCCTCAGCATATATTATAGGAATACGATTATGTAATTCTTTAGCAACAGTTAAGGCTTCTGATTTGATATCATCTTGAAGACGATCCAAAAGACCAATAGAACTCTCCACTTGCTTTAATGAAGTATCCGCTATCATGCCTAATGCATTCAATAATGCCAATTGCTGAACAAAACTATAACCTAGACAAGCTCTAGGTGAAGGCCAATTACCAGGTACTTCGATATAATCGTATCCTTTTTCTTTTGCGGCAGCTATGAGCTTACCTCCGGATGATACGACTACAATCTTAGCTCCAGAAGCTTCCATTGCACTAAATGATTCTAACGTCTCTTCGGTATTACCAGAATAGGATGAAGCTATGGCCAAGGTATTCTTGTCCACATAAGCCGGGACTTTGTATCCCTTGCCCACGAGGTAAGGTACCTTGCACTCTTGTCTGATTATCGCAGCTACAAAATCAGCGCCTATTCCCGAACCACCCAAACCAGCAACGTATACTTTGTTAATGGGCTCAGTATGTTGTTTTATGTCGATAT
>CAZFJO010000184.1:0-8066 GCA_964518915.1 uncultured Saprospiraceae bacterium | reverse complement strand
ATATATATGTTTCATTATATTTTATTTTAATGTAATTCTTAAGATCCTATGTTAATCTGAAAGTATGTTCTTACTTGCCATTCTCTTCCACTTCCGAAGCCTACTGCCTCTGGATCACATTCTGTACCACCGAAGCCATCTGAGATAGATGTTGGGCAGTATCGTGGAGAAAATTCATTAAGCGACCTCCAGATATATTGTACACCCAGTCTTGTGTCTGGCAGATTAAACCATGAGGCTTTTCCTACAGAAGTTGAAACATCCGCCATCAATTGCAGTGGATAGGTCAAATTAAAATCACGGTGATAATCATATGGTCCCCAGTCATTTACTTTTATTTCTGAAGTAAATTTCATCTTGTTGTAAATCAATCGGATATCTCCACCGAATCTCTTTATCAATCGTGGATCACTTCCATTGGCCTGGGCATTTCCAGCGTACAGGTTGGTTACGAATCCGAAGTCTGTACTCTTTTTAGATACAATTCTTGCGTGTACTTCCCATAAGTCTTGAGCAGGAGGTGCTCCCGGGAAAGGAAACAAGTTTCTCCCGTCACTGGATATACCGATGGATGCATCCTGAGAAGTCGGTAAGTGTCTGAAAACAATTCCACCGCTTATGGCTAGAGGAGCATCTTCCGCCCGATCGTTGTCCCAGTCATACATCCATGTTCCTGGCGTAGGATCGAAAGTTATCAATAATTCTCCTCCTACTGTTTCTCTATTCGCTCTTACGGCAAATGGGTCATTCAGGATATTCCTAGGTCTACCTGGTGCAGACACATCACTAGGAACTGGACCGACAATAGGTTTCTGCCACATAAAATTAGGAGCAATCTGAACCTTGCCAGTTGTATAAGTTAACCCACTGAAAAAGTTAACCAAGTTACCACTGCCAGAATCTTTCAACCTCCATCCTGTAAACGTCTGGGTAAGATCTGCTCCTCCTCGAGCTACTAGCCCTAGAGCAGAACCTTGTGCATACCAGTTAAACCTTCCAGAAGAATAAGTTAGTTTTATTTTTCCTCCCCATGTATCGCTGGTTTTGATTTCGTCCTTGAATACTGTATAATCTCCAGGTTCTCCTTTCACAATCTGGAATTCTCTACCTACCAGTGGTTGTCCTGCCCAGATACCTCCTAATTCTAAGCCTAACTTCCCGAATTCTCTTTCTATATGTATTCCAGCTCTACGTGTTCTAGGTTGCGGCACTGCAAACGAAGATACAGAAGTACCTGGCTCATCTAAATCCTCATGAAAGACACCCGTTACATGATACTTTCCTATCTCAGTAGCATACTTAAACAGAATAGCAGGGTTCGCTCCCCACCACAATTCTGGACCATAAGCAATCTTTAGTCCTTCTAATCCTCGCTTCCCTTCAAACTCAAAACCAAACGGTGCTTCACCATTATATATATCAATGTTGGGTCCATAGTTGGCTTCAGGATAAATCCCGAAAAAATCTCCTTCATATCCCCAGTGATAATGGCCTGTTCTATAAAAACCATCTAAATCAAAGTACTTACTGTTCCAGCTGATATCTCCTTGATATACCTGAAACCTATTCAATGAAGTCAGTGGAAGATTTCCATTATCTGTATTGACCGTCTGAATTCTTCCTCTGTTTTCATAGAAGATTTCATTAATCGGGTTGGTAGCAACATTCCCTAGGAAGTTAAAAGAAACATTGGCTCGAACATTTTCAGATGGCTTAGCTTCAATTCCTACGAAGTAAGATTCCATATGGTCGAAACCCAGCTGGTCTGGAAATTGAACTTTGTCAGGATCAGCAGAAGAAGGTGTAGAAATCAGGTTCCCTCCTGTGTTGAAAGTGGAAAATTCAGCTCTTAGTTCGCTCAATCTAATCTTCTTGTTTCTCTCCCCTTCCAGTGCAGCCTTATCTCCCCTTGCTTTTATCACAGCATCCATCACCTGGATTCCATCGAAGTGACGATCTATAGACTCAAGAGTAATATCACTATCATATGGATTTATGGTGTGTGCTTCTTTTAAGGCATAATAAGCGGCTCTAGGAAAGAGTTGATACAATCCTCGCTCATTGGTCTGGCCTTTAGCGCATATTCCGAACCACTCCTCGTTCATGTTGTTGTCTCCTTCTCTATGGTCACTTGTATAGCCACCGTTGGCCCATGAGGCATTGTTGTCATGGATACTTAGGTTATCAGTCTGGCCGAATTTCCACCAGCCATCGCTGAACTGGAACGTAAATCCACCTACAGAATTTTCTGCTTTGCCTAGTCCAGCAGCATTCTCATATATCTCTTTCCAGTTAGCTAAGTTAAACATGGCTTGAGATCCTTGATCTTCCGCGTTGTCTCTTGCGTTGAATGCATCTGATCCGAATTCTGTGAATACGATTGGCTTATTCAATTTATCCATTACTTCTTGGAATAAATTCCCAAATGATATTCCCCTATAAACATTGGTACCATATATATCTACATCTTTACACTCTTCAGCGATTATATCTATAAACAATGCATCTCCATTACATATAGCAACAGGGTTATCCGGGTTAATCTCTTTCATCTTAATCGATGCTTCATTCATCAATCGGTACATCGGCCTCCCTCGTTTCTCCCCTATGAATGCTTTCTCTTCTTCATCATCTGGAAAATCTTCGGTCTCTGCCCCTGCCCAGAATAGGCCATAATTATTTTCATTTCCGAGCAAGAAAAACAAAAGTCCCTTGGTTCCCTTGTATGTCCTTGCCATTTCTGTGACTTCAGACAAGAGCAGTTCCTTAGTTGCCTTGTTGCGGTAATCGGTTACAGCTTCCCACGCGCCATTGATGTTCAGACCATACCTACCGAAGGAATGATTCAACATCGTGTATATGCCATAATTGTTATAGATATATTCAATCCATTTAGGCTGTATACCTGAATATACCCGGATGGTATTGACGCCCATATTTTTCAGTAGGGACATCTCGGAATCTAAGGCTGATTTTACAATATCATCAGATTGATTCCATAAGCTATAAGAATAATTGGTGCCGATCGGAAAATAATCCCAATTCATACCGTTGACCATGAATGGTTTTCCGTCGACCATTAATCGTATTCCGTCATCATTATTAGAAACGGAAACTGTGCCTGCCTGTGCAGACAGGTTGTCTACCATCAATGCGAAGCACATAATGGCTGCTAGTTGCAGAAGAAGTTTATTGAATTTCATATTGGCTAAATGATTTGATTTTTGTTGTTGACTGCTCCAAAATATTTTAACATTCTGAAATTTTATGCGTATTATACCTCTACAATTATTTCATCATAAAGAAAAATTACTACATCACACCCTATGCATTAAATACCTAAACATCTGATTTTCAGTTACTATACACCCTACCAATAACTGCACATGCTCAAAAATTGCTACTTCATCATTTTTTCGATATGGATGCCTTTCTGTCTCATATTTATACCAGAAAACTTATATGGTAACAAATACTTGATCAAGAATTTCTCTCCGGAAGACTACAGAGCAGGTATACAGAACATCGCATTTGCTCAGAATAGAAACAAGACTATATTCGTAGCTAATAACCTCGGAATCTTATCTTACAATGGTATCGAATGGCGCACCCACGATAGGAATACCGGAAAGAAAAAACGGTCATTGGCCTTTGATATAGAAACCAACCGGTTGTATGTAGGTTCGCAGCAGGAATTTGGGTACTACGATGACGCATGGAATTTTATTTCCTTGACAGATCTCATCCCTGCCGATGGACCAGATTTTGATGAAGTATGGGATGTCTACACAATGAACTCCTTGGTGTATTTCTGCACATTTTCGGCCATCTATGTATACGATGGGAGCACCATAGATGTGATATCCATAGAAGGCGGTTTCGACCGATGCTTTTATTCGCAAGGAACCTTATACGCACAGAATCGAAATGGTGAGATATTTAAGCTTGACCAGATGGAAGTGATAGACTTACCATTAAAAAGATCCAATGATTTTATAACCGTTGGGCTGATACCATGGAAAGGTTATAACATACAGTTTTATAATTCAGGAGAGGTGATTTATGGGCAAGATGATCCTTTTATCGCAGAAGTAAGTAGGAGACTAAAAGGCAGTTATGTGAATCATGTCCTAGAGATATCAGGGTCCCGTATTGTGGTTGCTACTCAGAAAGCAGGTCTTTTTATTATCAATTTACAGAGTCGAATTATCGATCAGATTACTAAGAAAGACGATCTTGGTTCTAATACCTGCCTCAGAACTTTTCAAGATTACGATGGAAATTTATGGATTGGTTTACAGAATGGTATAGCATTGATTGATATCAATTCACCAATCAGTTTTATCAAGGATGATGCATATCTAGATGGCAGCGGTTATGATCTTATTTCAACAGATTATGGCACTTACTACTCTACTTCAAGCGGGGTATATTTTCAGGAGGAGTATTCTTCATCAGCGGTGTTTATCCGTGGAACAGAAGGCCCAGCGTATGACCTTACGATTATAGAAAACAAGGTATACGCTTGTCACCATACAGGTTTGTTTTTATTGAATAAAACTACAGCTAGAAAAGTAGCCGCTATTGATGGGCTCTGGAAAATCCAACCCCTGAATGGAAACCCAGGAATCTACGTAGGTGGAACCTACAGTGGATTGCACAGATTTAGTTTAGACGCTAACAATCAACTTAAATCTCAAGGCAAGGTTTTCGGATTTAACGAATCAAGTAGGTTCCTTGAGGAAGATAACCAAGGCAGAATATGGGTAAGTCAGTATTATAAGGGATTATATATTCTATCTTCAGACAATGGTTACGAGAGCGTTGAGATTGAAAAGGTGGAGCAAGATGGCGTTCCTATATATGATCAAGTTATTATTGAAAAAATAGACAATGTCATTCATGTTGCTACCAAGGAAGGATTGTATAAAATAGATGAAGACAATAACCAAGTAAGAAAGGCGGAGATATTTCATACATCGATAGGCGATGATCAAGTCTATCATTTCACACAAGACGAAAAAAACAATGTCCACATTATTACGGATAAGGAGATTGGGTATTTCAAGCAGATCAGTCCGACTAACTATTCATTCGTTTCTACCTCACTGCACCAGCAGCGTTTCAACTTAAACAACGACTTACTTAATATATCAGATGATACACGCTGGGGTGTGGTCTACTCTGCTAATGAAGGTTTTATAGACTATGACCTAAGCAAAATAGAAAGAATAGACATGCATGTCCCTCCTATTGTAAGCAGTATTATGGATCCAGAAAAGGACAGTCTATTGTATAGATTGAATCCCTTTTCAGATGCCGATCCTATAAGCAACTTAACCGTAAGTAATGTCAGTAAAACCATACATATCGATGTGGAATCATATCAATACAACGGTATCAACCATCAAGAATTTAGATACAAGCTTGAAGGACTAGAAGACAACTATGGGCCGTGGACTTACGCGCATAGCAAGGAATATTCTAACCTTAAATCAGGAGACTATATTTTTACTTCACAGACTAAGAACGCGCTAGGTGGAATATCTACCAGCCACCCATTACAGATAACGGTGACTCCACCTTTCTATAAATCTGTATATGCTAAAGGCATCTATGGCTTACTATCTATATTGCTCCTTTTAGGTGCATTCCGATTTCAGAGGAATAGATATAAACGTAAGGAAAGCATACTGAATCAAGAAAAAAATGCTAAGATAGAAGAGGAGAAAAGAAGAAGACTAGAAATTGAGAAAACCAAGGAAACAGAGATGCTCAAGCTGAAAGATGAAAAACTTCAGTCTGAAATAACAAGTATGGAAAACCTGCTGGCGTCTTCTACTATGAACCTAGTTGTAAAAAACGAATTTATCCAGATGATTAAGGAGCAACTCCAGGTTCTAAAGAAAGAAACCAATCGTCAAGAAATCAATAAATCAATAGACAGGATTAATAAAGAAATCAATACCACCCTGAGGCTTAATGAAGACTGGGAACAATTCGAGGTGCATTTCGATAAAGTCCATGGAGAGTTTCTGAGTAGGATACGAAAAGAATATCCTGATCTTTCTCCTAATGAGCAGAAACTATGTGCCTTCCTCAGGTTAAATCTTAGTTCTAAAGAAATAGCGAATTTCATGAGTATCTCTGCGCGTGGTGTAGAAGTCGCAAGGTATCGCTTACGCAAAAAACTTAGTTTAGAGCAAGGAAAAAACTTGAGCAAGTTTATTCTTCAGTATTGACAATTTCATGTAAGCTGTTTACAGTACACTCTTTTAAAATTCTAACTTTCAACCCATATGTCTAGTCTAAAAATCATATCGTGGAATATCCGACAAGGAGGAGGGTCGAGAATAAAAGAAATCTGTCAACAAGTAACAAGATGGAAAGCACAGATTCTTATCCTCAGTGAATTCAGAAACAATGATTCTGGACGTCAGTTAAGAACACAATTGCTCAAGCTCGGCTACCGGTATCAATGGGTTACAGGTAGTGCTGATCAGGACAATGCTGCAGCAATTTTCTCTATGTTGCCTGGCTCATCTTCCTTACTTCCAGAAGCAGATCCCTCTTATGGCCACAATATTCTCGTGGCTCACTTTCCTGCATTCTCAGTTATGGGTGTATACCTTCCACATAAAAAGAAACACAGCTTGCTTCCATATATTAAGGATTATGCCCTTGCGCACAATCAACCCCTGATTCTTGCTGGAGACTTAAATACGGGGATCAATGGAGTCGACCAGAAAGGTTCTTCCTTCTGGTATGAGGATGAATTAAAGGATTTAGCTTCCGCTGATCTTGAGGATACTTTCCGACACCTTCACGGAAACGTCACAGAATACAGCTGGTACAGTCACCAAGGCAATGGGTATCGCTATGACCACACATACACATCTACAGTATTAAGGCCATTGATTAAAGCTTGCTACTACGACCATTCAGTCCGCGAAGACAAGGTCAGTGACCACAGTGCGATGGTATTGGAATTAGGGGTGTGGTAGAAAGTTAAGATTAAACCACCTATTTATATAATATTAAAGACCAAAGCCAGTAAAAAGAATGGTATTTGTGATTTAGTCTTTTATACACCTACATGAATATCCAATCTGCCTAGTTGAACCTAATGTACTCTCAGTTGATCCTACACCTAAGCCTAAACTTCCATCTTCTAAAATTTTTAAAATGAATACGCCGGAATCATCTTGGTAAACCGAGGAAGTCCAAAAAGTCGCTTCTTCTCCTACTTTCCCATACCTAGAAGATAATATATTTCCCCCTATATCTTCAGTTGGAGTAATCCATGTATAGAGCTCTCCTGCTGGCAATGCCCCAAAAGTATTTGTGGCAGGTAGTGCCGAATTAGGCCATAAGGTTGAGCTCGGATATTTTATTTCCCTCGAGGCATTACTCCCATAATGATCGAACAATGCTTGAAATTCCTGATATGAAGGAATATGATATCCTTCCGGACAGATACCTCTCACATTTCTTACCTCATTCTGTACGAATCTGCTACCATCAAAAGTATTGGGTTCTTCCCCATTTAATATTTCATCAAATGTATATAATCTACCCAGGCCAAAAATAATTGTATTAGGGCCTAAAGTATTGTCTTCATCTAACTCTTCAGGGTCTAAACCATTAGCCCATTCTCCAATTCCAACACCATTATTGATGTGATCACGAAGATTCTGAGACAACC
The DNA here is from genome assembly GCA_964518915.1 of uncultured Saprospiraceae bacterium. GTDB lineage: Bacteria > Bacteroidota > Bacteroidia > Chitinophagales > Saprospiraceae > JABDLO01. The sequence goes on along the minus strand of CAZFJO010000184.1, from coordinate 361 downwards.
AAGTCTGATTACCTATTTCAGTCTCACAATAAAATGTATTAGCTATACCAGGAATATTACAGTTTTCAACATTAAATGCTGGGTCTTCAAACGACTCTTCTAATGTACAACCTAATTGCGCTGTATCTGCAATTACAACTTTATTACTTATATCTAATGGAACAGGAGACTGGAATGAAGTCGTCTGCCCATACGGGAACGCATTATTTTCATTAACTAAAACGTCATTAATCCATACATAATAATGGTTGCTTTCACATGATGGACAGTTAGCTGTGACATTTAAATTTCCACCATTGGTATTGAACTGTGCTAAACTATATTGTGGACACTCGTCAGGTTCACCGACATAATCATAATC
>CAZFJO010000183.1:0-8089 GCA_964518915.1 uncultured Saprospiraceae bacterium | reverse complement strand
TGCAAATGTATAAATGATTTTCATACGCACCAATATCTGAGGTAAGTTTTTTTCATTATTTTAGGAAAATTAGTGACCATTTATCAGTGAAATAGCGGTAAAATTGTTCTGATCCTCTGTAATTACTGAAGCTATCAGCATTCTCTATCTATTAAATGAAGATTTTATGCTGGAAGTAACTCATCACAACATCAACCTCTGTATGATCTCCGGAGGCTCTGAGAGCCCTGTTTCGTCCTAGAAATCAGTGTATAAAGTGCTGATTATTAATGTTTAATGAAATCACCTTGCTTATAGAATCAAGACTGCTTGCTAGCTGCCTATAATCTTCTTAAGATTAATCTTGTAGGTCTGACCTACAGGAATCGCCTGATCCTTAATGAAAACCCTGTTGCCTTCAATACTTCTTATATGGTTCTTCGCAACAATATAGGATTTATGAATGCGATAGAAATTAGGGCCTTCAAGCCTTTTGGCAAAAGCAGATATTTTTTCATGGGTAACAATGACATCTTCCTCTGTATGGACTTTACAATAACTGCCTATAGATTCTATATATAAAACATCTTTCAGTTTTATGTGGTGGTAAGTCTTGTCTCCTTTAATAAAGAAGCTGGACTGATCTTCTGCCTTACTTTCTGATTGATGTACCGGAGAAACAGGAGCACTGCTATCGATCTTATAAACAGCCTTCATAAACCGCTCAAATGAGAATGGCTTCAGCAAGTAATCTATAACATTCAATTCGTATCCTTGTAGGGCATATTCTTCGTAGGCAGAAGTAATGATGGTAGCAGGAGGATTAGAAAGTAGTTTTAGAAAATCTAGACCCTTTAGCTTAGGCATGTTGATATCAAGAAACATAAGATCTACCTTTTCTTTCTTGAGTAGATCCATCGCTTCTAAAGCACTATAGCAATTCCCTTTTAAGTCAAGATGAGGAATGTCCTCAGCGAATTTTTCGATGATGGTGTGCGCTATAGGTTCGTCATCTATTATGATATATTGTATCATGGGTTATGGATGGTCAGATGTGCTTTAAAGATATTCTCATTATTCGTTATTTCTAACGTATGTTTCCCGGGATATATTAATTCTAATCTCTTCATCGTGTTTTCTAACCCCGTTCCTTTATTCTCCTGGATATCTGGTTCATAATTATTCTTAATATCAAATTGAATCCTTTTTTTAGTAGACCTTATATCCATATGAATGAATGCATCTTTATCCAGTTTTTCTGCACCATGCTTAAAGGCATTTTCAAGTAAATTTATTAGGAGCAATGGAGCAATTTCAATTTCGTCATCTTCGATATCCTGATTAACTTCAATGGTAAGTTTATTATGATGCCTAATCTTATGAAGGTCAATATAGTTAATTAGAAAGTTGATTTCATCTTTCAATCTGACCTTATTCTTTTTTCCATTGGATATTGTATACCTCATCATCTCAGATAATTTTAAGATGACAGCGGGTGTTTCATCTGATTTAGAAATGGCTAAACCGTATAGATTATTAAGGGTGTTAAAGAAGAAGTGGGGATTGACTTGAGACCTCAGTAAAGACAATTCCGATTCAAGTTTTTCATTCCTTAAGGTGCGTATGGTAGTCAGCTTGTCGTACACCCACGAGAAAATCAGATAGGCTATAACAAGAAAGAGGATAAACATCATAATAATAGGCACGCTCTGCTCAACTTCTCTTATAGAAAGTTGGATGAGCATCACGACCAAGAAGACAACAATGAAAAATGACTTTTCGTATTTTATAATAAACAACTCTGAATCCATCTTACCAGGTACTTTACTCCAGACTAAATAAGCGAGATAGACTATGCTTATTATAATGGAGATTGTATGTGGATTGAGTATAATAATACCTATACCTACTGCAATAAGAGTCAGGACGAACAATAAGAGATACAGTGCTTTTTTCAACTTCATAGCCTAAATATCAGCATACAATTTCTGTTAACCACTTTATTTTAACCAACAAGCCATTTTTAGCAACGAACCATCCATTTACTTGAATGAAATCGTTTCGTTGCCATAATGCAGTAATGTATTTCCTTTCTAGTGCCATTCGTTGAATAACTTTTTTAGTGACTCCTATGTCGCATAAGTTCGTGGTATCATTTAAATCTAACAACAATGAATACACTGAAAATTAAGAATGTCCATAAGGAGTATGGCGATGGAACCAAAGCATTACAGGGCGTCGAGCTTATGATCGGAGATGGCATGTATGGACTTCTAGGCCCTAATGGTGCAGGGAAGTCTTCGTTAATGCGCACCATTGCAGGGTTGCAACTACCTACTACTGGTACCATCGAATTCAATGGAGTAGATGTGTGCCACGATCCAGTGTATATGCGGAGACGCATCGGTTACTTGCCGCAAGAATTCGGTGTCTACCCTAGGGTCACAGCTTCAGACCTTCTGAATCACATCGCCATTCTTAAGGGTGTTATAAACAAGGCCGATCGGAAACAGCAAGTAGATGCCCTACTCGCTAAAACCAACCTGTACTCACATCGAAAGAAGTATGTCAGTAATTTTTCTGGTGGTATGAAGCGAAGGTTCGGGATAGTACAAGCGCTTCTAGGTAATCCTCAATTGATCATGGTAGACGAACCTACAGCCGGTTTAGATCCAGAAGAGAGAAACCGATTTCTAGATGTATTGTCAGAAGTTTCTGCAACCGTAATTGTAATTCTTTCTACCCATATAGTAGATGACGTCAGGGTTCTATGTTCTGATATGGCAATCCTGAACTGTGGAAAAATTGTAGCACATGGTCGACCCGAAGAATTGATTGATGACTTGACTGGGAAGTTATGGTCCATTCCTACATCTAAAGAAAAACTATCCTTCCTGAAAGAAAGCCACCAGGTGATAAATACACGCAGAGTAGGTGGTCAGTTGAATGCCTTCATATATGCTACTGAACGACCGCACCAGCATTCACAATCTGAGATCTCAGATCTAGAGCATTTCTATTTCTATACTTTAAACCAACCACAACTGTAGAACCATGCTTGCAAGATTAGTAGCCTTCGAAATAAAGTATCAATCTAAGAAAGGAACCTTCCTTCTTTTTGCTGCTCTTTTATTCTTGAGTGGAATCTTTCTGACCCTTCAGGAAGGTGCCATAGATGCAGATAATAAATACAATCTATTCTTATTTACCTGTCTCATTAGTTTGTTTCTGGTGATCCAGATAAGCTTCCAGTGTGCCTATACCATCACAAGAGACCAAGCGTGCGACTTAGATGGTATTATACATACGACGAGAGCTGGAAAGTATAATATTCTGGGGTCTAGATTTATAGGAATTTTAGTAACCTCAGTACTGTCTTCACTGACTTATGTCGTAGGCTTATTTTTAGGTATATATATCGACCCACTGTCTATACATGATTTTTCGACTTTTGATGTTTATTCGATTGTGTGGCCATGGCTGATCATTGTATTGCCGGATATTTTCATTATCCTTTCTATTGTGTTTTCAATCACCTTGATTCTAAGAAAAGCTAGTTTTTCTTTTGTGGCAGGGGCCTTGATAATGATCCTCTTCTTGGTGTGTAATTTCTACATAGGATCTCCATTTACAGGCGGTAGGCTTGTTGTAAATGACCATATTGTTGAAAGAGCGGCATTGCTTGATGCATTGGGATTATGCAGTCAGTTTAAAATTACACACTTGTGGTCGCCGCTTGAAAAAAGGGAAACCTTAGTTTCATTTTCTGGATCACTGCTATTGAATAGGATTATATGGTGCTTTTCGAGCTTAGGCTTGATTATAACAGTTCTGTTCAGCCACTCATTTAGAATTAAAGAAGCGAGAAGAAGATCGAGTTCTTTTTTTAAGAGAAAGAAACAAGAAAATACAATACCCGATTCAATCGTTGCTTTTCATTCTGTACAAGCACAAGATAGATCTAAGTATGCGTGGGCGTATCAGTTGTTCCATATATTCAGAATGGAGGTGGGTGCAATCCTTAGGTCTAGGCCATTTCAGATTTTTATGGTTGTATGGTGTGTCATGATTTATTCTGCCATATCACACCATGTTAATGGTCAGGGTGTCTATGGGAAAATTCTTCCGAGTACTGATCTTATAATAGGGTTGATTCTTGAACCCTTCTCTTACACAGGATTGTTTCTTATTGTTTATTTCACCGGATTAATAGTATGGAGATCAAGGTCTGCTAGGTTTAATGAAATCATAGATGTTACTCCTGTAAGCAATGGACAATGCTTGATATCTAAGTGGGCGTCGATGTTGTTCATCCCTGTTTTCCTCATAACATGCGGGATTGCAATAGGCGTTATTATACAGATCTCTAATAACTATTATAAGTTTGATATCCCACTGTATTTAAGCGTATATGCCTACGGTTGTATATCTGTACTTTCTATTATTGTTGTTTCTATGCTTACGCAAATGTTCGTTTCCAATAAGTACATCGGCATGGTTGTAACCTTGGTTCTTGTTTATGGATTGGGTTATGGTCTTCCTGCTCTAGGGTATGTACATCCATTGTCAAAAGTATTTCAATTACCTAAAATCGGGGAAGGGTATTCAGCATTTTTCGGATACGGAAATCAAGCTTACGCATTTATTAAATTAAGCGCGGTCTGGTTACCACTCTTAGCCATATTATGTATGATAACTTACAAGGGGTACAAGCGAAAAGTGGATGATGGTTTAAAACATTCTGTGTTGAATGTGACCAGAAGGTGGACTAAGTTACAGTTACTCAGTGTAGGGTTGCTGGTTTCTTTCTCTTGTTTTTCGGCGACGCTGATCCACAGGGAATATAAGCAAGGGTCTACCATCGTCGATCTAGAAGAAGAGACGGATTTCAGGGTGAATTATGAGAGACGTTTTCTCAAGTATGCTTCTAAGGATTCACCTGATTTTTCATCTATAAAGACGTGGGTTGATATCGATCCTAAGAAAATGAAATTCCAGGTTAAGGGCGTGTATTCAATCACCAATTACGGGGACAACATCATCGATACAGTTATAGTAAACTCGCCTATTGAATTGGATTCCTTCAGTATAGCAGGAGCCCGTGTACTCGCCTTGTTGTCTGCCAGAAAGGAAGCAAGACTAGTGGTATTCGATCCGCCATTAAAGCATATGGATAAGCGGGCTATGCATTTTGTTGCTGGAGAAATCTATACCGATTTTGATAGGCAGCGTGACATACAGAATTCTGGGACTTACTTACGAAATGGAACCTTCGAGCCTAGGTTAGGGTATGTAGAAAATTTTCAGTTATCAAGTAAGGTTCAACGTAGGAAATACCAACTAGCAGATCTTGTACCGGAAGATTGTGGGGTAAAGAAACCCATTAGATCTATGCTTAAGCAAGCATTCGAAACATGGATTACTACAGATGCTGGACAGATTGCTGTGGCTCCGGGCAACCTTGTTGAGAAGAAAAGAATCGGCGAAAGGATGATGTATCATTATCTGTCAGCAGAAAAAACAGACAACAATCTATCTTATTTTTCTGGCGATTATAAAGTGGTACGTAAGCAAGTAGAAGGAGTACAAGTAGAAGTATATACTCATCCGAATCACGGTGATGCTGTCCCAGCGATTTTAGATGCTGTCCAAGCCACACTTAAGTATGCGACCGAAGCATTCGGTGTATACCATTACGACCATCTACGGATAGTGGAGGTACCCTTACATTGGAAATTCGGAGGACATGCGCTACCGGGTACCATTGCTTTGAACGAAATGTTTATTCAGCAAGATTCGGATGCTGATGATTCTGGTATTGATCAGCTTTCAAGGGTCGTCATACACGAACTTGGGCATCAATGGTTCGGTCATAAAATGTCACCAGCATCAGGAGCCGGAGCCAATCTCTTAACAGAATCTATGGCTAATTATATGGAGGCTGAGGTGATGGAAATCATGTATGGAAAAGATGTTGTTAATCAACTTTCGGATTTTAACCGTCGGAGATATTTTCATTTTAGGTCTGAATCTCATACTTGCGAGTCCTCGTTGTATCATGTGGGTAAGGAGACGTATATTGCTTATAGAAAAGGTTATGTTGTTATGCAAGGAATAAAGAAATTACTAGGGGAAGAGGTTCTGAATAATTCTCTGAAAATGTTGGTTGAGAACTTTTCTGTAGATCAGACTGCGACCGTAGATGACTGGGTTTCCATGTTGCTTGCAAGTGTTTCTAGCGATGATAAAGATTTAGTAACGGAATGGCTGAAAGAGGTAGTCACGTATGACTTGAAAATAATTCATGTAGATACAGAAGCGATTGAAAACTCAAGAACAAAAGTCATGGTTGATATTTCAGCAGCGAAATTTATGACGTTACGAGATGGATCTACTGTAGAGAGGTCTATGAGTGAGGACGTAGAACTTATGATCACGGGCGTCCATCGAGATATGGTTCAGCAGGAGGCTTTTCTTTCTTCGATACGGTTGACAGGTATAGATAGTATGTATACTTTCGCAGTAGATTTTGTTCCTGAATCTGTGATCCTTGATCCAGACATTACTAGGTTAGATGACAATATTATAGACAACACATTTATAATAGAACAATAGAAGGGTTATCAAGCATGCAACTTTACCTGATATCTAGTGTATTTAATCATATATTTTATAATGATTAATATTTCTGCAGTTTTACATCTATGAATAAAGAAGATTGGAAATCGTATGGCTTGATAATTCTAATCTTGTCTCTTGTCAAGCTTACGATTCAGTGCATCGGAAATCGGAACTATGGTTTCCATCGAGATGAATTGTTGCACCTTTCCGTGGGCGAACACCTAGATTGGGGATACATGGAATTTCCTCCTTTTATAGGATGGCTAGGTAGGTTGTCAGACTTGTGGTTTAATTATTCTTTATCCGGCACACGGTTGTTCCCTACCATCGCTGGAGTAGGAATTCTTGTGCTCACCTGTATGATGGTAAAGGAGATGAAGGGTGGGAGAGCAGGTGTGTTTCTGGCAGGAATGTGTATTCTAGGGATGGCATCTTTTTATAGAAACCATACGCTTTTCCAACCGGTTGCTTTCGACCAGTTGTTCTGGACATTGGGTTTTTATTTTTTCATCCGGTTTATAAATCGAGAACATAAGAATGACCTCATATGGATGGGGATAAGTCTAGGTTTCGGACTACTGAATAAGTATACCATGCTGGTCTGGGGATTCGGAGCTTTTATAGGTATACTTTCTTTCAGAAGAGCAGCCCTGTTTAAGAACAGGTGGTTGTACTTGTCTGGATTGATATCATTGTTGATTTTTCTGCCTAATATCATCTGGCAAGCCAGTCATGATTTCCCTTTGTTTAAGCATCTCGCAAGATTGAGGGAAACGCAATTAGATCAGATCAGTGGATTTCAATTTGTGCTGGATCAGTTAGAATCTCCTTTTACATTTATAATGATTGTATTGGGTGTGGTCGGCACATTTGCCTTGAGCCAACAGAAGAAGTACATTCCCATCAGTGTAGCTGCAATTGTGATGTTTTCCACGATGTGGATTCTTAAGTCAAAAACTTATTACATCTATGCACTATATCCAGTATTGTTCGGACTAGGAGCTAGAATGATTGAAATTATTTTCCAGAAGAGAACATGGGTTCCTTATGTGATAGCAGTCGGTATGGTTTTACCGGTGATCCCATTTATTCCTCATATGACACCGGTTTTATCGATAGAGAAATACTTGGATTATGCAGATATCGAAGAACAAGATGGACGTTATATAATGACAGGAGATTATGCGGATATGCATGGATGGGAAGAACAAGTTGCGCTGATAGATAGTATATACCGATCACTTGATGCGGAAGAAAAATCTAGTTGTGTTTTATGGGCAGAAAATTATGGAGAAGCTGGAGCGCTGAAGGTTCTGGGTGAAAAGTACAATCTCCCTGATCCTATCTGTAGACACGGTAGTTTCTGGACTTGGGGCCCTGGTAACGCTTCCGCCGAAGTCTGGATAAGCCTAGGAAATGAAGAAGGGGCCATCGATTATGCCTTCCATGAAAAAGAACTTGTGAAAATCATTAAGCATCCTTATGCCAT
>CAZFJO010000182.1:0-8119 GCA_964518915.1 uncultured Saprospiraceae bacterium | reverse complement strand
GTTATAGAAGCGATGTGCGGAGTAACCAATATGGTTGCTCTATTTTTAACTTCGGAATAGAGCGGGTCTGCAGTTGAGCATACGTCTAAGCAAGCTCCAGATAAGTGTCCGTTGTCTATATGCTTCAATAGGGCTTTATGGTCTATGTGCTCATGTCTTCCGACATTAATGATATATGCTCCTTTAGGAAGCTTGGATATAGATCGGTCATTAAGGATATGGTAAGTATCAGGTGTGAGCGGTAACAAGCAGATAAGTATGTCTGAAAGGGATAGAAAATGGGCAAGCCCTTCTGATGTGAAATGATTGATTTCAATATCTTTCTGCGAGCGGCTATAGCCTACAACGTCATATCCATCTCTTATTAATTCCATTCCTACACCTTTCCCTATCTTACCCATTCCCATTATTCCTATTGTAGGGTGTTGATTTTTCGTCTTACCAGATTGTTTAATAGATGTCCTGACATATATACTCATCATAGTGGTCAAGGTAGGATCTACAATTCTAGCAACAGGAATATCTTGTGGTAGAGAAGGGTCTTGAATTATATGATCTACGCCTGCACCAAGGGATGAAATCATTTTAAGATGAGGAAAGTTAGTGAATCGACCAGGGTGATGTCCCCAGCACTGAAGGCAAGTTATGCTTTCGTTTACTTTAGGATCAGAAAAATCTGTATAGATCGGTACACTTGGTAGTCGAGATTTTAAGGTATCTAGCAATAGGGTAATGTCCCTATCCCGTATGTCAATGCCTATTGCCATACTATCCCATTTCTGCTACCTTGATCATAGTATCTTCTACATGATGAACAAGTTCTGTGTAGCGAGGTTCCCGCTTGATGCCTCTGGAACGGTTCAGTGGAAGATCGATTTTTATTCTTTCTACGAATCTTGATGGAGGGGATTTAAGAATCATTATTTCATCAGCAAGGTAGACCGCTTCAGAGATGTCATGGGTGACGAAAACGATCGTACTTTGGAATTTTTCCCACAAGCCTGCTAGAAGGTCTTGCATCTGTAGCCTTGTCTTAATGTCAAGTGCACCGAAAGGCTCATCCATAAGAAGAATCTCAGAATTACCCAGTAGGCTTCTAGCAATGGCAACCCGCTGCAATTGTCCTCCAGATAGAGTAGGGTACATGGCATATTTTTTTTCATGGCCTTCTAGTCCTACTTCCTTGATGATCTGCATCGCTTGTTCGTCGCGATCCTTCTTAGAAATGCCCGCATATCTGAGTGCAAGTCCTACATTGTCCAGAACGGTCATCCACGGTAGGGAAGAATACTGCTGGAATACCATGCTTATTCTATCTTCTGGTGTCCTCTTTTTTCCTTTAAGGAAAATTTCTCCTTTCGTCGGTTCTTGAAGACCGGCGATGTATCGCAAGATGGTCGATTTTCCGCTTCCCGACATACCTAGAACTGCAATGAACTGTCCTTGTCCAGGTTTATCTTCTACAATAAAATTAGCGTCTTGTATAACCCAAGATTGCCCACCATCATAGCTCTGGCTGATCCCTTTCAACTCAATGACATTATCAAAGGCTACTTCATCTTTCGCTTGGTACTCCATTTATCTTGTACTTGATTTAGGTGAAAGGATAAGCTTGTAACCCATTCTAAATATGGCAATAAGGAAGATGAAATGAACGACCCACTGGGTCCCTCCGAAAAGATAAGTCATAGGTTTTATGCCTTCTCCCATAAGTGGGAAGAACTCGGATATTGCAAAGAATATATAAATAGCTATAAAGATGTACTTCATTACTTGAAATACATAATCCCAGATTGTATCCCAGATAGATAATTCCTTAAGGTTGGTTTTATGATACCCAGGTTTAGTCTGATACTTATGAGGAAAGAATTTCCTGTCTAGAAAAGCAAACAATTTATCTTGAAAAACACCAAAAACAATAATCATAAGTAAAATGGCAAAGGTCTTATCCGGTCGCCCCATACGCTGACCAGACTTAAATATCAACGATCCTAAGCCCCCTTGATCTCCTATTCCTTCTGCAACAATAATGTACGTCCAGGATATGGCTGTAAGAACTCTGATGTCATCTGAGATCTTAGACATAACAGCAGGAAAGTAAACGGTCTTAATGGTCTGCCACTTACTAGCACCTAATGTGTATACAGTCTTCAGATATACGTCCTTTACTTCATCGATTCTTACGACTATGGTAGGTAATAAATAGATAACAATACCAAATGCAAGAAAGATGGTCTTCATTGAAATCCCTATACCAAACCAGGTAATGAATATACCCGTTACGGCAGTAAGAGGAACAAATCGTATAGCATCAACATGCGGTTGGAACGAGCCTCTAAAAAATCCAAATAAACCAATTAAGAACCCTATCGGAATCGAGAAGAGCAAGGCGGCAACATATCCACTTAAATTAAGGCCTATAGACTTACAAGTGTTCTGTATCAGATTGTTGTCCGCATAAAGATCTCCATAAGCTGTGAATACTTTCAGTGGATGGGGAAGAATCCCTGACTTTACCATAGGATTCGCTCCACTTGTAAATACAAGCCACAGGGCAAGAATAAACAATATTCCACCTAACCCAAGGATAATCCTCTGTTGCTTGGTTAGTGCTTTCCTTAAATCGAATAGGTTCTCGAACATACGTTACTTATCCAGCTATGAGTTGGAATTCTGTTCTTCTGTTTTTAGCCTTACAAGACTCTGTAGCATTGGTTTCGCATCCAGCGACAGGCTTATCAGGTCCATTTCCAATGATGACGAATCTATTCTTATCCATTCCGTATTGATTAGAAAGGTAATCCGCTACAGATTGAGCACGCTTCTTAGAAAGATCCATGTTCATGGCTTTATTGCCTACGTTGTCTGTGTTTCCTTCCACTCTTACTCTTACATTTCCGAAGGTCTTAGCCACATCGGCGAATTGTATATCTATAAGCGTCTTGGCATTTTGTGTCAATTCGAATGCGCCGGTGTTAAACGCAATACTCAATGGCTTAGAAGCGATTGCCGGAGCTGTTCTTTCTTTTGCAGTAGCTGGCGCAAATGTTTTAGATTTTTCAGCATTATATCCTGCGCCTTTAAGATTGTTATCTGCATTCAAGATCGCACCATTGTATATAACAGATCTCCAGTTAGGCGCAATTTTATCTGCATCTCCTATTTCTACGAATTTTCTGGCCATGTCTCCATATAAGTCCTGGCCTTCTTTTCCTCTGAATGTAGTATTCAAGCCGAAGAAATTCTTGTTGTCACCATGTCCAGTTAGATAGACGTTATCCATCATACCTAGGGCATCCTCTACTGGCACACCATTTAATTCTGCTAAGTACTTAGCAGCAATTTCTCTGTTGCTCTTATTGGCGTTAAGCTCAGCCACTGCTTTCATCCATCCTTCATAGAAACCATTGATCATAGACTTGTTGTTGTCAATGAAATCTTGACTGGCAAACATTATATCGCCGATGATGTGTGATTGCTCTCTGGTTGTAAGAAGAATCTTACTTCCTGCAACTTCTCTAGTTGCTATTACATCATCCGGACTCCATACTACGGCAGCATCTATATCACCAGAACGGAATAATTCTGCTGCTTTCAAGTTGTCTTGTGTGGTTACTACGGTAACATCACTATATTTCAACCCTGCAGCTTGCAGAGAAGAGATCAATAAAGTCTGTGCAGGAGAAGGTACGGCTACAGCAATTGTCTTACCCTTGAGGTCATTAAGCGTATTGATGCCTCTTTTTACGATAATGGCATCACCACCTCTAGACCAATCTACTTGCATGAAAGCCTTCGGCTTATTCGCATTGATTTCATCAGGGGCTGTATATAATGGGAAGGCATCTGCCGTCTGCACGAGTACATCGTACTCCCCAGCCATCCATGCATTAAGTGCATTGATCAAGTCGTTTTCTAGTTTGAAATCAACTTTAAATCCATAGTCCTTCATGAATCTTGATCGCATATTAGCTTGAGCACCTTCATTGAAATACAGTCCCGGCGCATATCCTCCCCAGGTTACCAATTGTACCCTCAGTGTTTTGCCATCAGAGTTGTCAGATGAATTTCTGTCACCTCTATCCGAGCTTGTATCTCCAGAGGAACTAGAAGCTTCTTCAGCCTGGTCCTTTAAGTTCTTTCCGAAACTGGTGTTATCAAGAATATACTTGCCTCCAAATACTACTAAGGCCAGTATGGCTAAAGTGATGAGTAGTTTTGAAAATCCTGTTAATCGTGCCATCGTTTTTTCCTTTTGTTAATCCGTGAAATTTATAATCTATTGAAATGATTTAACTAAAATCCATTGTTAAATCAATTTTATTTTAATCAAAAAGGTTGTCGTACTGATTCCCTCTTTCTACTTTTTCTGGTCTCATGATAGGCGCATTGAGATCGAGTACATCCTCATCATCATTGGCCTGTTCTAGCAAGGTTACTTTTTCTTCTCCGAGTAATAACGACGTCCCTTCGTTCTCCCACTTCTCAAGCATTTTTAATCCTTCCTCTTCGAAAACACCATTCTGTAAGTCTACACTATTCATAAAGCTTTCTGACATATCCATGAATCGCTCCATCTCACCTACTTTCTGACTAACGTCATCTGCCACTGCTTCTAGGGCTTGGTCAAACATGGCTCTCTTATCAGAATCACCTTTTATGATATTCATTGCTGACTTGATGGCTCCATGACTTGCTCTGATCGCTTTTCTTTCTTGTTCTTTCACCATGACTTGATCCTGGATGTCTTCTACAAGAATTTCTGAGTTCTCATACATCTTAGACAATACGCGGTAAAGTACTTCCATCTTGCGGTACAAATCTTCTAGCTTTACATTAGATTCCTTGAGTCTTCCTGCCTTTCGGCTCTTAAGTATGACTTGGGATTGTTTATTGTTAGCCTTGGCCTTCTGGGCAAGGGTTATATTAGATTGAATCGCTTTCTTATTGTTGGTTATCATCTCGAGCAGCTTGTGCATCTGTCCCCGAAGCTGATTGATCTGCTTGTTCATTTTCTTGAGATTTCCCTTAAGATCATCAACATAGCTTTTAAGAATTCCGATCGGATCAATCTGGACGAATAGGCCAGTGATCCATCTCATGGAACTCTTATACATATACCAGAAGAGGTTTCTGGTTTTACTATCAAGTGCCATAAAGATGATGGTGCCCAGGGCAAGTAGTGTTACAACTAGAGGAATGGTACCACCACTGGCAAATGCAAGGAGGGTCGCCCAGAAAGCATTAACAAGAAGTCCGACCCCGATAACGATTCCGCCCAGGATAATGGCTCCAGTGACACCCTCTGGTTTTCTCCAAAATGATTTAGGTTTTATTTCTGACATAAATTATACTTCTTCATAAAATGGGCATACTTCCTTAGTAACTGCCGTTAATCGAAAATAATTCTTAAAGATATTGTTTCATTTTCTGAATATCGTCGTCTATCTGTGACTTTACTACTTTCAGAGCAACATGGAATCGCTGATTGGTAGATTCTACCTTAGCTGCTGATTCATTTATTTCGTTTTTGATTTTAGCTAGTTTTTCCTGACTAGCAGCAATTTCTTGCTTCAACTGCTCGATCTTAGCTTCCTTTTCAGCAATGGAGGTCTCAATCGACTTGAGGGATTGTTCTCTGCCTTTTATCTGCTGGGTTTTCTGTTTAGCCAGTGCATCTAGAAATTTAGATTGTTCTTGCTCTAAGATGGTCTGGTAAAAAGTAGCACTTTCTAGTAAGTTTTTAGGTTCAGCACCCATGGTCTTAGCCATGGCATAAGCAGATTTATATCGAGTAGCTTCATCCATGTCTACCCCTTTTAAGTTCTGAAGGGCTTGCTTATATTCTAGATAATCGAAACCTTCCATGTTGTTTTTCTCAATAGACTTAAGCAAGATGTCTAGAAACTTAGGGTCTGGCTTGCCACTTAAGTCTTTAGGAGGTTCCATATCAGAAAGGACTGGAGAAGCGGCTGAAGTAGAAGAGGATGGAGAAGGCTTCGAAGATGATTTTCCACTAGACTTCGCAGAAGTATCATTTTCAATATTTCCTGCTTCCTCAACTACGAATAATGATTTTAATTTTTTAAGCATGTTATAATTATACAGTTAATTCGATGACTTATAAAACGATAGTCAGCATGCAATAGGTTACACAAGCGGAAAATTACGATTTTTTATAGGCAATTAATAACAGAATCCATGGCCATATCAATAAGAAGAGGGTTGATTATACTAATCAACCCTCTTTTTAGATTTAAATCTCTATTTTCTAATTGCAATCGCTTATCCCTTCGCTTTATTAATGGCTTCCGTCAATCGAGGTACTACATCAAATAGGTCCGCACATACACCGTAATCCGCCGCCTTAAAGAATGGGGCTTCAGGGTCTTTATTTATTACTACAATGCACTTACTGCTATTCACACCTGCAAGGTGTTGTATGGCACCTGAAATCCCGATGGCAAAATAAAGATTAGGCCTTATTGCTACACCCGTCTGACCTACATGCTCATGGTGAGGTCTCCATCCTGTATCTGCTACAGGTCTAGAGCAAGCGGTAGTTGCACCTATGCTATCCGCTAGTGCTTCTATAATGCCCCAGTTTTCTGGCCCCTTCATACCTCTACCTGCAGAAACTACGAGTTCTGCTTCTGGGAGAGGCGCTGTACCACCTGATTGTCTATCTTGAGATAAAACAGTACTCTTAGGAGCATCAACAGATGCTGCATAGGTTGATGTAGAGCATGTTCCGCCCGTTTCTTCAGGAGGGATTGTATTCCCTGCTACCGATATCACATATTTTCCACCTGTTAGCGATATTTCAGAAATGGCTTTTCCTGAAAAAATCTTCTTTTTTACATTAAGTCCGTCTCCAGCAAGTGTAGGGAGCGCATTTACACCAGATGCACAACCCGCATCCAGTCTGATTGCTAATCTTCCAGTAAGTGATTTTCCTGAAGCATTGTCGCTAAGAATAATGCAAGTTGCTCCTTGTTCTGCAGCTACTTGTCCTATAGCTTGTGCATATGTCTGACTATCAAATGTAGCCAAGTGATCGCTTTCTGCAGCGATTACTTCTGAGGCACCATAGTTTCCTAAGGTTTCTGCATCTGTGGCACTTCCGACAGTTACTGCTTTACAGTCAACTCCCAGAAGATCAGCTACCTTCTTACCATATGTAACCGCTTCATAAGCTGCTTTCTTAAATTTTCCTTCTATATGATCTACGTATACTAATATCATTTTTTATTTTTTAGGTGGGCCTTATAATACTTTAGCTTCTTCTTGAAGCAGTCTTACCAGTTCGTCCATGTTTTCAGGATCGATCATTTTTACTGCTGCTTTTCCAGCTGGCAGTTCATACTGTGAAACGGAAGCACTCCCTGTTTCATTGCTACTAGGTACGACAGACAATGGCTTTCGCTTGCTCATCATTATTCCTCTCATATTAGGGATGCGTTGTTCTGCAAGACCCTTAGAAGCGGATAATACGAATGGTGTCGAGATTTCGATTTTTTCCACTCCTCCTTCTATCTCTCGAGAAACCGTAGCTTTGTTTCCTTCCACTGCCATGTCATTCACTTGTGAGACGAAGGGGAGATTCAACAATTCAGCTACCATCGCCCCGGTCTGAGATCCATTAAAATCAATGGACTCCTTGCCCGTATAGATAATGTCATAGTCGACTCCTTGGGCTTGAGCAGAAATATCTTTAGCTACCGATATGGCGCTGCTCGCAGATCCATCTACTCGGATTGCATCGTCTGCACCTATGGCCAGTGCTTTTCTGATAATGACATCATTAGAAGCATCGCCTACATTAATCACAGTAACTGTACCGCCGACCTGTTCTTTTAACTCTAGCGCTCTTACCAGTGCATACCACTCATCATAAGGATTAACAATAAAGTTAACTCCGGCCATATCTATGGCTTTTCCATCCTCACCCAGCTTAATCTGAGTTGTGGTCTCTGGAGTTTTACTTATACATACAAGTTGTTTCATTTATTTAGGATTTACTTTTTTCAATTAGAAAAGATTGAGTAATAATTATTGCGCTTCCGCAAATGGATACTTTCCGTTTCAAAAACCATTTCATCAAATCACCGTTTTGAAA
>CAZFJO010000181.1:1771-8124 GCA_964518915.1 uncultured Saprospiraceae bacterium | reverse complement strand
AAGGCTCATTTTACCATACAGTCGAATCATTCTGATTTCATAAGCGACACAGATTTACCTCTCAGAGCACACATAGAAAAATTATGGGATCATCTGGCAAGGAGACCACAAGAATTGCAAGCATACTCCACCTTGATTCCATTGCCATACGATTATACCGTTCCAGGAGGAAGGTTTAATGAAGTATACTACTGGGACAGTTTTTTTACCATGCTGGGTCTCGAAGAAAGCGGGAGGTGGGATATGATTCAATCGATGATTGACAATTTTAAGTTTCTCATAGATACCTATGGTTTTATCCCTAATGGAAATAGATCTTATTTTCTCAGTCGATCACAACCACCATTCTATGTGCTTATGGTAGAGTTGCTGTATGAGAAAGATGGAATCACTGGAATTACTCCGTATATAGATTCTCTTGAGAAAGAACATGTATTCTGGGTAGGATCTCCAGAAAATCATTCTGATCGGTGCTTTGACTTAGGATCAGAGGTCTTGCTTAATCGATATTACGATGATGTGATAGCCCCGCGGGCGGAGATGTACCAGGACGATGTAGAATTACTGGAGAACGGGTCGGCAGATGGAGCGAAACTATTGTTAAACATAAAAGCAGCCTGCGAATCAGGATGGGATTTTTCTTCTAGGTGGTGCAAGAATAAAATGGACCTTTCTACCTTGTCGACTACAGAAATTGCACCAGTGGATCTGAATTGCCTTCTATATTATCTGGAATCGAGATTGTCACAGTGGCATAAAGAAATGGGGAAAGAAGATCGCTCAGAGCACTATACGATGATGGCAGAAAAAAGGAAGAAAAGTATCCTTACCTATATGTGGAACGATGAACTGGGATATTTCTGTGATTATAAAGTTTCGGAAAACCAGGTAAGTGATGTCGTTTCTGCTGCAGGGGTCTTTCCCATGTATTTCGAGATAGCAGATGATGCTCAAGCACAAAAATCAATGGATATACTTCAGAGACGACTCTTAAGAGACGGGGGCATTCTGACCACTGACATTGCTTCTGGACAGCAGTGGGATGCTCCTAATGGATGGGCACCCTTACAGTGGATGACTGTGGTAGGGCTTAAGAATTATGGTTACCATACACTTGCTATCGAAATCATGAATCGGTGGGTCAATCTAGTTGAAAAAGTATATAGCAGTACTGGAAAAATTATGGAGAAGTACAACGTTGTAGATACCCATCTAGAAAGTGGGGGAGGAGAATATCCTGTCCAGGATGGGTTCGGATGGACCAATGGGGTTACCCTTAAGATGATGAATTTATTGAAGAAACAAGATCAAGTATGAACAACCGTAAAATTAAATTATCCTTATACGTTAATTACTTCGTATTCGCCATATTGTTGAACAGCGTCGGGGCTGTAATCTTGCAAGTAAGGCGCAACTTCGATGTTTCGGAATCTGCTGCCAGTCTGCTAGAAGGATTCAAGGATCTACCGATTGCGATAGCTTCGTTTTTATTGGCTTCATTCTTACCTAAGTTCGGACTAAAGCGCGCTATGCTTACAGGTCTTGCGCTGGTTACACTGGGTTGTTTTGTTATGCCGTTTACCGATGGATTCTGGTATTTTAAGGTATTGTTCTTGATCATCGGTGTATCATTCGCATTGATTAAGGTAACTGTATTCGCTACGATAGGATTGGTTACCGATGACAGTAAGGAACATTCCAGTTTCATGAGTTCGCTTGAGGGATTTTTCATGGTAGGTGTTTTACTAGGGAACGTACTTTTCAGCCTGTTTATAGATGATTTAAACCCTAAGTCTACTTATTGGCTTAATGTGTACTGGATCCTCGGAGCCCTGTCTCTGGTGGCCCTCGGCTTGCTACTTGTTTCGCCGTTAGATGAGTCGAGTGCTAAGTTGGAGTCTCGTTCTGTCAATGAAGATTTTCTAGCCATGTTAAAGTTGGTGATTCTTCCGCTGGTAGGATTATTCGTGCTCAGTGTATTCTTATTTGTCCTGATAGAGCAGAGTTTTCAGACATGGACACCTTCATTTTACCAGGACATTCTTAAAGTGCCTACGAGCATGAGTATTCAAGCCGGAGCTGTCCTTGCAGGTGCGTTTGCGGTAGGAAGATTTGGGGCCGGTTTCTTGCTTAAGAAGATTCATTGGTTTAAGGTTGTTGCTGCCTGTCTGATCGGGTGTGCCGTTCTAGTAAGTCTGTCTCTTCCCTTGTCTAAGGGATTAACCATAACAGAGAATGTGGGATGGTTCAATGCACCTTTAGTAGCGTACTTATTCCCGATGATGGGTATATTTTTATCTCCGATTTACCCAGCGATCAACTCTGTCATTCTGAGCTCACTCCCTAAACACATGCACAGTTCTATGTCGGGGCTCATTGTTGTTTTTTCAGCTTTAGGGGGTACGACTGGGTCGATTATTACGGGGAATTTATTTGAGCATTTCGATGGTCAGACGGCTTTCTATATGTCCTTGATTCCGATGGGCATCATGCTGTTGATCTTGTGGTTGTTTAATAAGAAGTTAAAGGGTAATTCACTTGCTTAAAGCAAATGTGCTTGTTTTTTTCACAAGGATAATTTATGGTTGGTTCAACATCCGACAAGCTTTACGATTCGATCGTCGCAATGTATATAATATATAGAATAAGGTATGCCCCGAGAGACATACCTATATGAACTTCTGTTAAAAATAATTCTTAATTTATTCCATCAACTTTCATAACTGGCCTGATTTCTATCGTCCAGTCCCCATCTTTAAACCGAGGGTCTTGTTTAGCAAGTTGTACGGCATCGTTAAGGTCTGTAGCCATTAGGTGGTAGTAGCCTGAAATTACTTCCTTCGTTTCGTTAAATGGGCCGTCTATGAATTGTCCGTTTCGGTATGAAACAATATTCCCTTCCATTTCCAGAGGTTGAGCAGCTTTCATTCTTCCTTCTTCAACCAGCCTGGTAATATATGCGCCTACTTTTTTTACATGTTCCTGCTGTTGCTCAAGCGACAAGTTTTCGAGGGGATTGCCTTCTGACTTAATAAATAGCATGAATTCTTTCATTTCTTTTAATTTTTTAAAGTGAAAATTTACGTATCACTTTCAATACACTTGAGCATTCTAATTAGGGACAATATTTCTAATTTTTTTTCTTAGAACATTGACATCTCGATTGTTGTCTGCCTTATTAATTGCAAGATTTAGATGTCGGATGGCTAAATCGTACTTTTTTTCATTGCTATAAAATTCAGCAATAGTAGAGTGAAAAAGGTGGTGGTTTTCAATGTCTGTTTCTTCTTCAAGTAGTTTAAGTTCCTCAATGGCTCTGTGACTGTTCTGAGCGTATGCAATGGCTACACTTCTATTGAGTCTTACGAGTGGAGAATTATCTATAACAATCAGGCTGTCGTATAGGCTTAATATTTCGGTCCAGTCAGTGCTTGAATATTCTGTAGCAATACAATGATTTGCTGATATCGCAGCTAGAAGATGATACTTAGAAACCCTATCAGACTTGAATGTTTTGTCTAAATGTCCTAGACCCATTTTTATAAGATCTTGATTCCATTGACTTCTATCTTGGTTTTTCATTTCGACTAAATCTTCAGATCCTTTATTTCGAGCTTCGAAACGAGATATGTTTAGATACATTAAACTCAACAGTGCATGACAATTGTTTTTATCAGTAACCTTTTCATTGTCAATTATTAATTCGCCTAACCTTATGGATTGAAAACACAAATCTTTTCTTATTACTAAGTCCTTCGTTGTAGGGGAATACCCTTCATTGAATATGAGATAGATGGTTTTCAGTACGATGGATGTATCCTTTTCAATTATAGATATGTTGCTGGTAGAAAAGCTGTGGCTCTTTAATTTTTTCCTAGCCCTGGTTAAGCGTTTGTTTATTGTTTCGGAAGAACTAAAAAAAGCCTTAGCAATTTCTGAAATACTAAAGCCACATAAAATTTTTAAGATAAGAGCTATCTGTGATTTAGGTGATATCGTCTTATGACAACAAGCATACATCAATCTAAGCTGGTCGTCCTTGATTGAATTTTCTGAGAAACTTAAGGTATCGTCTGTGTCATGAAGCATGGCATTATGCTTCATATTCTTAGAAGCCTTTGTCTCTAAATTTTTTCTCTTCAGTAAATTGATGCATTTATTTTTAGCTACTTTATAAAGCCAGGCCTTAGGGTTTTCGGGGATGCCATTATGTTGCCAGTAAGTTACTGCTTTATAAAAAGTTTCTTGAGCAATATCCTCTGCATGGTGGATGTTAGAAAGTCCCAGAAACCTTCCTATGACAGAAACTATGGCGCCATACTCTACCCTGAATAATTGATCCGTTAGTTCTTTATAGTGTGTTAAGTCCTTGTTCATCTTCCTTTATTCCTTAAAGGTGTCGGTAGATTTAAATTTTACCACAACCAGATAAGAATACTGAAAATCAATATGGCCAGAAAGGTCAATTGGTATAGGTAGTTCTTATACCATGGAACCTCCTCGAACCCTGCCGTAATATCTGCCCTGTCATATACCAGGTTTTCAATTGAACTCAATGGCGGTGGTGGAGTCGCAAGACTTACACCGATGAAAACCACTGTCGATAGCAATACCATCAGACCCACAGTCATCGTAAAATGTAGTTCATATATTCCTTGTACCCTTAAGTAGAACATGACTATTCCCGCAATTGTACCTAGCAGCAAGGTGTAAAATGACCCTTGAGCATTGCCTCTCTTAAAGAATATTCCCGCTAAAAAGATTACAGCAATCGGAGGTACGATGATAGAAAACATCTGTTGTAAGTATCCCCACAATCCTGAGAAATGAGCAATCTGTGGAGCCCATGCAGCTGCAATAATCATAAATACAAAAGTTGCAATCCGACCATATCTAACCATTTCTTCCTGGGTCAAGTCTTTCTTGAATTTCTGAACGAAATCTATGATCACTAAGGTAGAAGAAGAATTAAGCGCGGAGTCCACACTCGATAAGATGGCAGAAATCAATCCAGCAAGTACCAATCCTATCAACCCTACAGGAAGTACTTCTGTTACAAGAAAAGGAAAAACTTGATCTTTTATCTCAATACTTGGAAATAGACTGATGGCCATGGCACCTGGAATAACCATGATAAATAGAGGAATAATTTTTAAGAACCCAGCAAAAATAACACCCCATCTAGCCTGCTTTAAATCTCGAGCACCCAGGACCCGTTGTATGATATATTGGTTTGTAGACCAGTACCAGAACCCTAAGAATGGAACGCCCATTATCAAGCCTGGCCAGGGTATGGCCTCATCATCAAGTGGTCTAACCACAGAGAAGTGATTCTCTGGTGCTGAAGCAACAACCTTAGACCAGTCATAGTCTAGCATGCCGTATAGTTGCCAAGTAAGCGCAGCGCATCCTACAATAAGAATAATGGCTTGGATGGCATCGGTGTACACAACTGCTTTCAATCCACCCAGCGCGGTATACATACCTGCTATCAGAGCGAGACCCATAGCGGCTTGCCACATAACGATGTCTGGGTAGAAAGCCTTAATTACAATTACACCCGCATATAAACCACCTGCAGTTTCTATCATGATGGTAGAGAATATGGTTACCCCAGAAAAGAAAAGTTGTGACCGACCATCGAATCTCTTCTCGAGAAACTCTGGAATGGTTGTGATTTTGTTTTTTAGATATATGGGCACGAAGAATAAGGCGGCAATGATTAATGGCAATCCAGACATCCACTCATATACGGAATCTACAATTCCCGTTTTATAGGCAGCTCCCGTAAGACCGATGATGGTAGAGCTTGATATATTAGAAGCGAATAGAGAAAGCCCGATCAACCCCCATCCAAATGTCCTTCCGCCCAGAAATAAATCTTCGCTTGTCTTGGTTTTTCTCGCAATGAGAATACCTATGATCAAGACAAGGGCGAAGTACCCAATAACGATGGCCGTATCTATACTCGATATGCTAGCTCCCATTTCCTATGGCTTTAATGATGAACTTGAAGCTAAACTTTTTTTCTTTAATTCTATACTTATCGAGTGGCGGGCTTAGCCATGAGTCTATTCCTCCTAGACCCATGTGCTTGTAATCTAGGCATAGGTGATTGCTGATCGAAGGGGGCAATTGAGCACAGTGTCCGAGGTCCCTATGCGCTCTAGAAAGATCGGATGTCGAGTAAGGAAGACAGGAAAACGAAAATGGGATGTCCGATTGGATCAGCAATCCTTGCTTTCCGGTTTTCTTAGATATAGTAACCCATCGACAATCTTGTCTAGCGCCATTCTCTTGAGGTGAAATGTAGGGCGTGTAGAGGGATTGAACATCGGAAGAATACCTGCCTA
>CAZFJO010000181.1:0-1671 GCA_964518915.1 uncultured Saprospiraceae bacterium | reverse complement strand
CTCTTCATCTACAAATAGACTTTCTATCCATCCAGTATCTGGGTTTATGTCTGCGGTTAGTTTTTTAAGATGGAATGAGGAAGGACTTTTAGTATAGTCCATGGTGTGCTTCTCGTATAAAATGAATTGCTCTGAGGCTACTGGATTTCCGATTGCGTCTTCTATAGAGACATCTATAAAACGTTCTGAGTGCTCCTGATCCATTATCGAGATTGGAATAGAAGCGTTACCACCTTTTTCTAGATTTATGCTGTATCTCTTTGATACCAACTCTTTTTCTTCATTCCAGATAGATAGGGTACAGTTGTAATCTACAACGTGCTTATTGAAAAAATGATTTTCTATTATGATATGCCCATCCTTTAATTTGAATTTTATGGGTTGATTGATTTTAATAACTTCTTGTATGGCTGGATGAGGGGATCGATCAGGGTCAAGAAGTCCATTCATACAGAAGTTTCCATCACTGGGTATGGTATCAGATTTATAATGCTCGCCATGCACGTATGTTTTCTTACCATTGATTTCTACTTCCATTCCTTGATCCACCCAATCCCAGATGAAACCTCCTTGCAGGCAATCGTGTTTCCAGATGATGTCCCAGTAATCGATAAGGTTTCCATTGCTATTGCCCATAGCGTGGCTATACTCACATAGGATGTAAGGTCGATCTCCTCTTTCTTCTGCATATTCCTGTACAGCCTGAGGGCTGGGGTACATAGGGCATACAATGTCTGTATGTGATCTTTCAGCTGCTTGTTCGTACTGAATAGGGCGACTCGGATCGATGGCTTTCAACCAGGCATACATTTTCTCAAAAACTACTCCATCGCCTCCTTCATTACCCATCGACCAAATGATGATCGATGAGTGATTTTTAGAACGATGATAACACCGTTCCATCCTTTCTAAGTGCGCTTCATACCAATCCTCTTTTTTGGCCAAGGAATTTTCTTCGTAGCCCATGCCGTGGCTTTCAATATTAGCTTCATCGACTAGATAGATTCCATATTCATCGCATAAGGCATACCAGTATGGGTCACAAGGGTAGTGAGAATTACGGACTGCATTGAAGTTGAACTTCTTGAGCAATTCCACATCTTGTCTCATGGATTCCTTGCTGACTACTTGACCGATGGATGGTTCGTGTTCGTGTCGGTTGACTCCTTTTATAAGTAAGGGTTTTCCGTTGAGAAGAAGTCTGTTTTTTACAATCTCTATTTTTCTAAACCCCACTTTTGACTCAATGGTATCAAGAAGCGTTTCACCGACTTTAAGATTAATCTGGATGGTGTATAGATGGGGATTGTCTTCGTCCCATGGTTTTACCTTTTTAAGATGAGTGGTAGTCGTCCATTTGCCTTGAGCAGTATCCATGAGCTCTATGGTATCTGAAACAGTCTGTACACGCTGGTCTTCATATAAGATGTCGATCCTCACTTCTCCAGATAGAGGGATAAGCGATTCGTGGATCCAGGATATAGATATATCTAGCGATGCCATACCCATTTCTACATTAAAAGAGGGGGTAAGATTGTGGTCGGTAAATCTTGTTTTGTTTCGACGTTCTACATAGATGTCTCGGGTGATTCCAGACAGTCTCCAGAAATCTTGACACTCTAGATAGCTCCCATCGCAGTACCGAAACAATACAATGGTTATGGTATTCTC
>CAZFJO010000180.1:0-8147 GCA_964518915.1 uncultured Saprospiraceae bacterium | reverse complement strand
GATATAGATGAAACCAATAGTAACAATTGGTTAAGACAAGCAGCTAATAACGGATGGGTCAATGAGAGTTTCAATTTCAACGATGAATTGTCACAGATGACTTCTACTAAGCTAGATGTCAGTTTAGATTTCGAGATATTTAAGGACTTTACTGTTGACCTAGATTTTAGAAGGAACTATAGAAGAACGCATACAGAGGTATTCAGAAATAAAAATCAAAACGGTGATGTTGAGTTCCTACAATTAGCAGGATACGATATAGGAACTTATGATGAATCTTTTCTAGCTTTTAACAGTCTTTTCGGTACTTCTCCGGAGGTAGTATATTCTACCTTTAAGGACAATAGAAGGGTGATTTCAGAACGCCTTTCATTAGAAAGAGATAATCCTGTGGCCGGAGAACATAGCAATGATCCGGGTTATGCATTTGGGTATGGAGAGCGATCATACGATGTCATCATTCCTGCTTTTCTCGCAGCTTATGAAGGAAAGGATGTCAATACTTATGACTTAGATTTCGAGAAGAGAATGAGTCAGAACATAAGAATTCCAGCTCCTGAGTGGAAGGTCAGATACGATGGCCTCAATCGATTGCCATGGTTTAAGGATATATTGTCATCGTTCTCACTGGATCATGGATATAAGTCTAGTTTAAAGATCAATCAGTTTAACAGCATACCTTCCTTCGACGCAAGCGATCCTTTCGGCGAGCTAGATAGTGGAGACAATTATTATACTGAACTAGAAGTTCCAGCGATGAGTATTACAGAGAATTTTTCTCCGTTGCTGGGGGTTTCTTTTAAGACGAAGAACGATATGAACTTCGATTTTCGGTACAACAAGGGAAGGACACTTAATCTCGCACTTCAGACCGACTTGCGAGAAATGAGAACTTCAGAAATTGTGCTGGGTTTCGGCTACACGATTAAAAACTTTAAGGGTTTTACGGGAAGAGGAAAGAAAACAAGGTCTCGACGAGATCAAGAAGCAGAAGGTGCAGATGCTCAAGATCTTAATAACAATAGAGGCGGTAGAAACAGAGTCAGTAGTACAAGGGGCAGAACCTTGATCATAAACTTCGACTTTTCATTGAGAGACGATGTGTCTTACATTTTCAACTTTGCCAGTCCGTCAGATGCACCAGAACCAGACAGAGGGGTAAAGACATTGTCGATTAACCCTAACGTAGAGTACGACCTCAATGAAAACTTAACGATGCGGTTTTTCGTAGATTTCAGACAGAGCACACCTCGTACGACCAATTCATTCCGTACCACCAATGTCAATGGCGGGGTTACAATGCGGTTTAAGTTGAACTAGTTCGGCCATATCTGTAAATACTCTGACGGATGTAAAAGGAGTTCTCAGTTTTATCCACCAATAAATAGAATGTTGAGATGCAACCTTATATTGGTATAAGAAATGTGATGAGTCTTCTTAGATATTTTGATTTTTCATACATAGGTTTAACCAATCTCTTATGTATAGAGAATTAATCAATTTTCTATTCGTGTTGCCACAACAAGAACTACCACATCCAGTTATTAAGGCTTCTCTCAGGAGGTGGTGTGACTCCGAAAACATTCTGATCATTATCATAACCATAATTGTCGCGCCATGCTCCATCATCTCCTCCACCTCCATTAAAGTAGTAGTAGCCGTAATAGGTCGTGCCACCTACATTAGGATTCGTAGATCCAGAGACTACATTACCTTCCAGAATGTTCTGTCCTCTTAGGATTATTCCATAACGCTTATTATTAGCGATGTTGTTTTTGACAATATAATTGGCTTTAGAACCTGAATTTAGGACAATTCCTCCAGTTATGGATCCCGCTGGTTCGAATTGAATATTAGAAGTTACATTAGCTGTGATGGAATTATTAGATATTACATTTCCAGAACCATCTCCAAGAATTCTTAATCCGATATAGGAATTGAGATTGATTGAACAATCTTTCACTACATTTCCATTGCTGGAAAAAATTGTTAAACCGTATGCATTGGATTTAACCTTACAATTCTTGATTCTATTGTTATCTCCATTTATCCTTATACCGGTATCCCAGTTTTCAAGTCCACCATTCGCTACAGTTACATTAGTTCCGTTTACAGTTATGCCGAAAAAAGATTGTGTTAAACTCCCTAACGTTCCTCTTATTTTATATCCCCTTAAATCAAGCGTGACAAAATTCGTGTCGATAGAAATACCACTCCCACCGAATGACGATACATCGGTGTACGTCAGGTTATTTTCTAAATAATAATATCCTGGCTCAGTTATGATATAAGGTAAGGTATCAATCACAATTCCATGTTCGCAAGGATTTCTTGATTCATTCCCTCCTGTGAAAGACAACCATTCCGTACCGGTGTATCCTTCGAAGTCACCTTCTCCACTATATGCCTCATCATTCCACCTGATAAGTCCTTCATCACTGACAGTATGTGTGGTTATAGTGTCGTTACTGATCTTGAGAGATCCATCGATTGACAATTGCCTATCATCGAATTTTCCTTCTATAAATCCTGGACTGACTGCACTATTGGTTATTATCAACTTATCGCTTTCAGTGTTGTTTTCTCCTGCAGAATTTCCGATGAATACGTTCCCTGAACCCTCAAGGTTGTTAACACCAGTTTTGCTTCCGATAAAGGTATTGTTGCCACCTTTAGCGAACTTTCCTGATTCATTCCCAACGGCAACATTGTTATTGCCTGTTTCATTATCTATAAGAGAAACTGATCCTATGGAAACATTCCCTGACCCTGTTGTTAGCTTTTCTGATGATGAGGCTCCCATGGCCGTATTGTTGGCACCAGATGAATTCTTGTTTAGGCTTAAGTACCCTAAAGAAGTATTGTTAAATCCGGTTCCATTATTTCTCATAGACTTGAATCCAATGGCTGTATTTCTGCTTCCTTGAATAGGAAATATCCCACCTCCTTGACCAGTTTTATATAAAGTAGAGTCTCCTATTGCAATATTTTCTCCTTTCGTTGCAATTCCGAGTGCTGCTTTTCCTATGGCTATTGTGTTGTTTCCTGAGGCCGCTCTAGCGGCAAAAAAACCAATGGCTATATTGTCACTTCCACTATTGAACCCCCCTGCGCTTGCTCCTATGTAACTGTTGTTAGCTCCTATAGAAGTATTCTGCCCTGCTTGAGCACCCAGGAATGTATTGTTAGAACCTGAACCATTACTGCCACTTAACAGACCGAAGAACGCATTAGAACTTCCAGTGTTAAAGGACTGGCCAGAAAAAGAACCAACCATGGTGTTGGATATCCCAGATGAAATGGTCTGACCAGCTTGGTAACCAACTATGGTATTCCAGTTGTCGGAGACTGGCGTAGATTGTCCAGCTTGATAACCGAGTAAGGTAGCCTTTCCTGGTGATGCGAGGTGTAAGGTTTTATTATCCATCTTCATGGTTTCATATCCATCCACCATGAACCGTATGCTGTCTTCGTCTGCTGTTTTTTCTACATCTATAAAAGTATC
The DNA here is from genome assembly GCA_964518915.1 of uncultured Saprospiraceae bacterium. Lineage (GTDB taxonomy): Bacteria > Bacteroidota > Bacteroidia > Chitinophagales > Saprospiraceae > JABDLO01. Next base: position 4,642 of record CAZFJO010000180.1, on the reverse strand, counting down.
TTCATCGGTGTCAGCAATTTTACTTGATACAGATGAACTGATTGCTTGCCATGCTGCACCATTGTAAAACTCGAAACGATTTGTTTCTGAATTGAAGATTAGCAACCCTTTAACTGGGCTCGGAATATCATTGCGTTCAACTGTTGTAAGTCTCGGTATGAGGACGCCGCCAGTAGTTGATTCTACATCGAGTTTAGCAGAAATATGAGGACTAGGTGTTCCGATTCCTACGTTTTGACTATTGAGAAAAAGTGGAAACAAAAACAGAAGAGCAATTATATTTTTCATAGTATTTAGCTTTGTTTAAAATTAAACAAGAGCTAAAAACTCAACCTCTATGAAAACATAGATTTTATATCAAGAGTAATTTCATGAATAATGGCCACTGAGGAGGTATAGTAGCTTGAATATAATTATAGACTAATGGTAAAAATACTTTCCTCATGCAACGAGATATGCTGATAAAGAGGGTCATACAATTAGAAGGACTCAAGTATCGCCATTAAAAAAAAAGTGCTATTTATCCCTCACTGGTAAAGTGAAACCCAATCTCCGGGTGGTTCTCTTGTGCCATCTTCAATGACCAGGCTGATTCTGCAAGAAAAACCAGATTACCATCTACATCTTGGGCGAGATCTCTTTTTCTTTTCATTTTAAATTCATCGTACGCTGCACCATTATCATAAGTAACCCAGCATGCTTTGTGGAGGTTGACCGGCTCGTAATCGACAGATGCTCCGTACTCATTTTTGAGGCGATACTGGATAACATCGAATTGTAGGGCACCGACTGTTCCTATAATCTTACGATTGGTAGATTGCACCGTGAAGAGCTGGGCTACACCTTCATCCATCAATTGGTCCAGTCCCTTATTCAATTGCTTGGTTTTAAGAGGATCTTTATTGACCACGTATCGGAACTGTTCTGGGGAGAAACTCGGAATGCCTTTGAAGTGTAGTTTTTCTCCTTCTGTCAGTGAATCTCCGATTTTAAAATTTCCAGAATCATAGAGACCTACGATGTCTCCCGGGAACGCTTCATCAACCACCGATTTTTTAGCTGCCATAAAGGCTGTCGGGTTGGAGAATTTTATTTTTTTCTCTTGGCGTACATGGAAGTAGTTGGTGTTCCGCTTAAAGATTCCTGAGCATATCCTTAAGAAAGCGATTCGGTCTCTGTGCTTGGGATCCATGTTAGCATGAATCTTAAAGACGAATCCGGTAAATTTATTTTCTTCCGGCGCTACAGTCCGTTCTTCGGTTTCTCTCGGAAGAGGATTGGGTGCTATGTCCACGAAACAATCTAGCATTTCTTTTACACCAAAATTATTGATGGCACTTCCAAAAAAGACAGGGTTCAATTTTCCATCTAGGTAGGCTTCTACATCTAGTGGAGGATACACTTCTGTGATTACTTCTACTTCTTCTCGTAACTCAGCGGCAGCAGCTTCTCCCACGGTTTCTTCTAGTAGGGTATTGTTGAGATCGTCTATGATGATGATGTCTTCTTCTTTCTGCTTGCTGTGTGGTCGGAATAGGACGAGCTTCTTCTCATAGATATTGTAGACGCCCTGAAATCGCTGACCCATACCGATCGGCCAGGAAAGGGGGCTGGTTTTAAAACCGAGCTTGGTTTCTACTTCATCCAGTAAATCGAATCCATCTTTTCCTTCTCTATCTAATTTATTGATGAATAAGATCATTGGTGTTTTTCGCATACGACATACCTTGACCAGATTTTCGGTTTGCGTTTCCACTCCCTTGGCTACATCGATGACAACTATGGCGCTATCGACAGCTGTCAAGGTGCGGTAGGTGTCTTCAGAAAAATCCTTGTGACCAGGAGTATCAAGAATATTGATCTTCTTTCCCCTGTACTCAAATGCCATAACTGATGTAGCCACAGAGATTCCTCTCTGCCTTTCTATCTCCATAAAATCTGAAGTGGCATGCTTCTTAATCTTATTAGACTTAACAGCACCTGCTTCTTGGATGGCTCCACCAAAGAGAAGTAACTTCTCTGTTAATGTTGTCTTTCCTGCATCCGGGTGACTGACAATACCGAAAGTTTTTCTCTTTTCTATTTCATTGATTTGGCTCATAAGCGATCATCTTAGCGGCGGCAAAGGTAACTTTCTTATAAAGATTTTTGTCTATGTAGCAGAGCCTTATTTGCGAAAGCGAAATATCAACAATCCTTATCAGAGAACTCGGCAGCACTGATAGTTTTTCTTAGATTTATGGGATGGGATTCAAGATAAATTCTAGATACGTGCCTACTGGAGATCAACCTACAGCAATTAAGCAACTGGTGGATGGGCTCAACGATGGTTTCAGAGATCAAGTATTGCTGGGTGTAACTGGTTCTGGAAAGACATTTACCATGGCCAATGTGATAGAACAAGTCCAGCGACCGACGCTTGTACTTACGCATAACAAGACACTAACCGCGCAACTGTATGGTGAGTTTAAAGAGTTTTTTCCCGACAATGCCGTTGAGTATTTCGTCTCTTATTATGACTACTACCAACCGGAAGCTTACCTAACCTACTCTGACACCTATATAGAAAAAGATCTATCCATCAATGAAGAAGTGGATAAGTTGCGGTTGCGAGCCATCTCTTCTCTACTATCTGGAAGGCGTGACATCATCATCGTGTCATCGGTTTCTTGTATCTATGGTATGGGCAATCCCGATGACTATGCTTCTGGGATTATAAGGATTGAGCAAGGGCAGATGGTTAGTCGGAATCGATTGCTCCATGCGCTGGTAGAAAGTCTGTATTCCAGAACAGAGACTGATTTTAAGAGAGGAACTTTTCGAGTGAAAGGAGATACTGTGGATGTAAATCTACCGTATGTAGACTATGGATATCGGTTGACTTTTTTCGGCGATGAAATAGAAACGATTGATCAGATTGAGCTAGAGACAGGTAAGCGCATAACCTCTATGACCCATGCAGCCATCTATCCAGCTAATCTCTACATCGCGCCTAAAGATAAGTTGCAATTTATCATTAAGGATATAGAAGATGAATTGCATAACCATGGAAAATTTTTCGAAGCAGAGGGAAGGTATCTAGAAGCAAAACGGATTAAGGAAAGGGTAACCTTCGATTTAGAAATGATTCGGGAACTTGGGTATTGCAATGGTATAGAGAACTATTCTCGTTTCTTCGATGGAAGAAAACAAGGAACCAGGCCCTTCTGTATGCTTGATTATTTTCCAGATGATTTTATGCTCGTCGTCGATGAATCACATGTGACCATTCCTCAGGTAAGAGGTATGTGGGGCGGAGATAGAGCCAGAAAAATAAATCTAGTGAATCATGGATTCAGACTGCCATCTGCGATGGATAATCGGCCGTTGAATTTTAATGAATTCGAATCGATGATTCATCAAGCGGTATATGTCAGTGCTACTCCTGGCGACTATGAACTAGAGCGGACTCAAGGCCTCGTGGTAGAACAGATTGTGAGGCCGACGGGTTTACTCGATCCTCCGATTGAAGTAAGACCGAGCATCAATCAGATTGATGACTTACTAGAGGAAATTCAAGGGAGGATAGATATCGATGAGCGCATCCTAGTAACAACACTTACTAAGCGGATGGCGGAAGAGCTGACGACTTACTTGTCTAAGCTTGATATAAAAGTGAGGTATATCCATTCTGAAGTAGATACCCTGGATAGGGTAGAGATCATCCGCGATTTAAGGCTGGGAGAATTCGATGTACTGGTGGGCGTAAACTTATTGAGGGAAGGACTGGATCTTCCAGAAGTTTCTCTTGTTGCGATTCTTGATGCCGATAAGGAAGGCTTCTTGAGAAATGCTAAATCTCTTACCCAGACAGCAGGTCGAGCAGCAAGGAACAGCAATGGCCTTGTGATTTTCTACGCAGATAAGGTTACGAATTCTATGCAGATTACCATAGATGAAACCAATCGTCGACGATCGGTTCAGATTGCTTACAACGACAAGCATGGAATTACTCCGACTACGATTAATAAGACTAGGGAAGAAATCATGAATGCCAATTCTATTTTAGAAATGAGAGGAAAGAAGAAAAGAGGTTATGCAGGTCCAGAAACCTTGCCTTCAGTTGCGGCAGATCCAGTGGTCGCCTATATGAATAAAGATCAGATCGAAGTATTGATAACTGAGACAGAAAGAAAAATGAAGGCTGCTGCTAAGGACTTAGATTTTATTTCTGCAGCTCAGTATAGAGATGAATTATTCGAGTTGAAAAAGAAAATGAAGTCGTCGTGATGTTGAATTCGATGACTTGCTCAGCGGAAATTGTCAGACTTCATTAGTTCCTTAAGTCTTCCTTAATTGAAATTAGGATTCCCATTCTAGCATAAAAAAAAAGGGAGTTATACGGAGAAGCATTGTTTAATTCCTGTGTTGAAATATGAGAATAAAAAGCTATCTATAAGGAATTAAAATACACTTAACTATATAACTACCCAGATTGGAATTGAAAACAAAAATTTCCTGACTTAACTTATTTAAATCAAGCTAATACACACTTTTTTCGATTCCGATTTTACAATGACTATAGCCATCTGTATGTCAATCCTCTATCATTGTAAAACAAAATTACACATTCTCATTTTTACCTGAACTACACTATAAGGTG
>CAZFJO010000179.1:5613-8161 GCA_964518915.1 uncultured Saprospiraceae bacterium | reverse complement strand
GAAACCATTCTTAATATCCAAGAAGTTTACACACAACAATCCTAATGTGACCTCGACGAGGTCAATCCATATATTTTTCAACAGAGCTAACGTATTGTGACCTCTCCGAGGTCATAACATTTCAACCATTAATTTCTTAAAGAAGGACAACCCATCCATTATAGAAACCTCAGAGAGGTCACACTATTCGCGAATTCTACATGAAACCATTCTTAATGTCCATGAAATTCATACACCTTAATTTTAATGTGACCTCGTTGAGGTCATTGCAATTCAACCATCTAATTCCTTGAAGTTGTTATAAATCATTCCTCATCAGTATAAAAACCTCAGAGAGGTCTAACTACTTTAGAAACATCATCAACAAATTTAACATGACCTCAGAGAGGTCACACTAGTGCTAATCCACGCCACCTTCCCTATGAAAGAGAATGTTGCATTCACATTATAATTCACTCCACTAAATAATTGCCATGTGCACTTGCCTAATTGGGTCTAATATTCCTACGGAATTGAATCTAACTTAGATGAAAAATCCAATGAAACAAGTTATTACTTTTGTTTTAGGTATGTGTTATCTAACGGTCTATGCTCAGAAAGTCGGAGTAAATATGACAGTTCCGGAGTATGTTTTAGATGTTCGATCAACTGTTATTTCGGAACCAGGAATACTGAATATTTCTAACCCAGATAAATCGAGATATCTACGTTTTTTCGGTGGTAGTGAAATGTTTCCAGACCCATCGATGAGCTGGAATCCTGGCCATAATTTTCTTTTTGCATCCTTTGACGATGCCACGCTTACCTTTACAGAATATATGCGTATAAGTTCATCTGGCGATGTGGGTATTGGAGAAATAAATCCCGAGGCGAGATTAGATGTAAGAGGCGGAGATTGGAACCTCGATGCAGGCAATCCTGGAGATTTAAGAATTGGGAATAGCACCCATAATCTTCGTATCGGAGTAGCAACTGGAGGTGGCGGTGCTGGCATTTCTAGAATTTATTCTTCTAACAATTTACAGCTTGGTGTAGATGCTTCAACAACCATAACAATTGATAAAGACGGAGAAACAGGTTTTGGCACTACTAACCCAAGCCAAAAAGTGCATATCAACGGGAAGTTGAAAATCGGCAATGATGCTACGGCACCCAGCGAAGGGACCATAAGATATGATTCTGCAAGTAAAACTTTCCAGGGATACGATGGTACAAAATGGATTAACTTAGGAGGCTCTGGGCCTTTTGGTACAACAACAACTTTCAATTTTCCTGACGCATCTTACCCACTTACCATAACTGGTGAACAAATAACTGCTATTCAAGCCTATGGAAATCACATAGCTGTAAGGAGTAGGACCTCAGTCCCTTCAGGAATTCCGAATGTATCTACATTCCAGATATATCTTGAACTTTATACACAACAAGGAACTGGAGGAAACTGGGTCAACCAACTAATTTTAACTTCAATAGGCGCTAGCAGCGATAAAAATTTTGCTAATAGTTTTATCCTGCTAGATGACACACTATTAGTAGGAGATCCAAAAAATAAAAGAGTAAACAAGTATAGCCCTATCCTGTTTATGGGTTCCACTTTTTGGACAGTGAATCATACGTACAATTCGCCTATCTCCTCTATAAATGATTTATTCGGATGGTCTATAGCCTATGACGCTGGTCGCACAATGATAGGCGCTCCCGAAATCGATCCCAATACCTTTCCGCTTCCATCTGTTTATGGACCTGGACACGCATACATATATGATCAGACGGATGCTTTACAAGCAACACTGGGTGCAACGGGTCCACAAGATGGAGAAGGATTTGGTTATAGCGTTGACATCAATCAGAATCGAGCCCTGGTGGGGGCTCCATTTAAAAACTTTGGAGGTCTAGATGAGGCAGGTGCGGCAACGGTTTTCAACTTCTTTAATAACGCTTGGTTGACGAATAATACATTCTTTAACAACACTACTGAATCAGACGAACATTATGGGATCTCTGTTTCGGTTGAAGACAATGACTATCTTTATATGAGAGGAGAAATAGAAGGAATTGACTTATATCTTGTAGAGAATGGATTCTGGACGCTCAAAGAAACCATTTCAGGCAGTGGAGAAAGTCCACAGATTATAAGCCATAAAAATCAAGGCGTTGATCTATTGCTTTATAAAAATGAAACTGGCTTGACTTATACCTCTCATGTAGCAGTTGCGGAGCGAGATAGTGATGACTTCTTTCTAGAACTTTCATACTTGAGCAATGGATCAGCGCCCATTGTAGATTACGCTATCGCATCTGATAGAATATTCACCATAGATAACTTAGGTAACATTTATGAATTTATAAAATAAACGTACTTAGTATTAGACCCCTCTCTATGCAACCTTCTTTAAGTCTACCCTCTTAGTTATTCTTTCCATTCTTGATACACCCTATCAAAGGAGGCCTTCAGAGAGGAACTTAAAAAACCTAATTACTAGTTTCTGGAAAGTGTACTAGATTTTCCGCTTGAAGGTAAAGCCAATTATTAAAACCAAAATGATTA
>CAZFJO010000179.1:0-5513 GCA_964518915.1 uncultured Saprospiraceae bacterium | reverse complement strand
GTGTACTAGATTTTCCGCTTGAAGGTAAAGCCAATTATTAAAACCAAAATGATTATTCCAAAGCCAGCCCAGGTGTAAATCGAATTAAAACTTGAAAGCTCAATCGCCTTATCATCACCTACAAGAACAAATGCACTCCAGAAATAGGGAAACACATTGCTGCTACTGGCTAAGTAGTCTAACTTAGCTTTTCGTAAGGCATCGTCCTTAGGTTCACCATTGTTCACGTTGTCATAAAATCTAGTCATGATTTCACTTGTAGATTCGTCATTGGCTTGCCAGAGACTCATAATCACATTCTTCGTTCCGGCATGTCGAAAAGCTCTGCCCAGTGACATCACTCCTTCTCCTTCGCTGTACTGACCGAGTCCTGTATTGCATGCACTAAGAACCACGAGTTCACTCGGAATATCCATGTTGTATAATTCGTGCGCATGTAGGATATGATCTTCCTTTCCTTCTGTTTCAGAAAACACCATTCCTGAAAGCATGGGGTCTGTATCATGGGTATAGGCATGCATGGCAAGGTGCAAGACTTTATAATCATCCGCCACTTTTTTAAACGCATCAACCGTAGCTTCAGCACCGACAAGATTATCTCCACGCATCAACTCGCTTATCCTCTCTGCTTCACTCTCAGTATGCTCTAAAGACGAGAAACCGGCCCTACTTGCCAGAAATCCTCTCGGAGAAACTGGATAGCTAGGCGCTATGGCCAGCAACTGTCCTTGGCTCTTTTCTGGTTGCTCAACCTCGGCAAAATGTAAAGAAGATGAAAAAGCATATTTTACAGTACCCGATTTAAGTAGATATGGAAGTAAACTGTAATTGATCTGGTCGCCTAGCACCGGTTCTGTCAGCAATAATTCGAAGGGTAGGTAATTAAGATTTCCATCTGGAATAATCAATAAATTCTCTTCGTTGTAATCAGGTAATAGCCGCTTGAACAATCGATGTGCTAGTCCACCGAAGGTTTTAAACACACTTGAAGAATTACTTCTATTGATAGCGATATCTTCACTCGAGATGATGGATAGCAATGAATCTAGTGCAGGTGTAAAGTCTGCAATTTCTTCCTTATACAATTTAGCTTTACTATTCTGAATTCTGAGTATATATAGATAATCCGTTGTTTTCAGGTATTCATAGATGACGTCATTGTCTCCTAGCCTGGCTTGAACTTCTTCCAGCGTCATCGTATTTCCTTCCTTACTTATCTTAGCCGTCAGTGGATACAATGCTTCAATTTTAGCTGCAAGCCTTTTTCTTTCTTGCTCTAAGTCAAATATCTCTGCGCCCAATTCTGCATATCGCTCTTCTTCCTTAAACTGATTCTGCATAGCCGTCAATTCTGCAATGCGGGCAGCTGTTCTCTGCAACTTGCTGGCAAGGCTATCCGGGACCATAACATCTTGGATTCTCTTTCCTGAGTGAAGTGATTCCAATAAAACCAGGCCTTTATCCTTTTCAATAAAAGTGAAGACTTGATCTTCTTCTCCTCCGAGATCATAACAGATATCCGCTCCTTTGGAATAAACGTTGTGTCCCATTCTGCCTAAGTTTATTTTGGCAGAAGTAGTCAGGAATGAAGCCCTGGATTCATCGAGCAATGCATCTGAAGCATGGATGGTTTTCAAGGCTGCCATAAGATGGCTGTCATTCTGTTGTAATCGTGTCAATTCCTGCAACCGTGCTGCCTTCCTAATCATAATGGAAACCGACCAGTTTTCATAAAACACTTCCTCTGCAGAAGGATTGTCTGATGGATTATCATATTCCCATCCACGGGACAACTCCCATAATCCTTGCTGGTATAAAGCTATGGCATCCTCTGGATCTGGTGTTGTTCGTGCAAGATTGAGACAAGACAGAGACCGATCGTAGCTTTTCTCTGGAGCCATCTTGTATGCCCTATCGTATGCTTTCTGGAATAGATTATGGGCTGCAGAAGTATCTCTGTTTTCTAGATAACATACGCCCTTACTCAACCACAATTCTATCCACCTTGCATGATCTCTAGAAACGGAAGCTGCGAATATCCGTTCGTTTTCTTCGTAGTATTCAATCCCCTTAGCCCTGAGTGCTCTTACTGCTGGATGAGTAGCATCATACTCAGGAGAAGAAGCTTCTAGCTGAGCAGCCATAAAGTTATGAGCCTTTCCTAGATTCATGGTAGAGTTCCCTTCCTGGTAACTATACGCACCGTTGTGAATCTTGCGATACATCTTCTTAGCAGTAGTATACCATTCTAAAGATTCTTGGTGGGCTTTCTCAGTTTCTAGTACATTCCCCATCTGGTGGTAACTGTGTGCAAGATCCATCATATATTCTGGCTGAAGTCCCTTGTATATTTCCATGGCCTTAGAAATATATAGCTTAGAAGTTTCGAAATCACTTTTTCTCTGATACATCTGAGAAAGTCCATTGTAAGCTTGTGCTTCCGCATTCTTATTTCCTGCTTCCAAGGCACCGTTGAGCGCGATGGTCTGTGTTTCTATCGCTTTATCTAGTTGTCCCCAGTCTTGATAGATTCCAGAAATAGACTTGATGGTTCTCAAGGTGCTGTTGTTATTATGTCCCAATACTTCTACCTTTAGAGGCAAGGCCAGCTCGTAATAGTATAAAGCACTATCCATAGACCGTTTCCGCTGGTACGCACTTCCTATATTGTTGTACATGTAACTCGTGTACTTCTTTCTATCATTTTCATCCTCGACACCCTGATAGTATTTCATCGCTAGACGATTATTGACAACCGCTTTCTCGTACTGATGGAGATCACGATAAACTTGTCCAGCTGCGTGATACAGACGAGGTTGCTGGATGATAAAAGAACCCGTGTAATTATTCTTGTAATGCGCTATGGCTTCAGTAATTTCTTTTTCCGCTTCTGCAAATTTATAGAGGTCGATGTAATTATATGTAATGCCATATCGAGCTTGATAGTAGTTGGGCCAGTCACCATTAGAAGAAAACACATCTAAAGCTGCTCGATATTCCTCAATGCTTTTTTCATATGCCCGATCATCAGCAAGTGACTCAGCATTTGCGATAAGCGGATGCTTAACATTCTGAGCGAAGAGATGGGATAATGCTAAAGTCGTATAAAGGATGAATGCTAAAATGATTCTCAATGGATTAACTTTTCTATATACTGGATAAAATATGCTCTACTTCCTGCTTCTTAAAATTACTTAGAGAAAGAAGGTGATTAAAATGATTCACCGCCTTTTCTTTATTTCCTATCTTCAGATTACTCAATCCTAGATACCAATATTTCTGGTCTCGTAAAGCGCTTTCATCTGAAATTTTATTCAAGGCATGGATGGCTTCAGCATAATTCTCCATATTGAGATGGGCATGGGCAATCATCATATTTAATTCTGGTGAACCCTCTGCATGTATGGCTTCTTCTAGGAATAAAGAATACGCACCTTCCTTGTACATAGACTTCAGGTCGTCGGCCTCCTCACCTCTAGCTTCTTGTATTTTATACACAACATAATTTTCTGCAAATAAATCTTGATCACCAGTCCCTTGTACTGCATTATATGTCAAAAAAGAAACAATGAATACAGCTGCCATACCTCCCATCCATTTCATCATAGATATTATTCTAGGCCCGGTCCCTGCATTTTCATCTTCAACTATTTCTTCTATTGTTATTCCATCTAACTCTGCGCGCATGCGGTCACGTTCAACCAAGGCCGATGCTTCCTTAGTAGCTAGGTAAAGGTTGTATGCTTTATTCAGTTGTCCATCTGCCTCTAGACTAGCTGTAAAATCTTTCAATTCTGCACCATGCATTCTACCAGAAAAGTAAGCTTCGAAAATTGTGTCATATTCTTTCATCTTATAGCATTCCTTGTGTTAAGAGTAGGGTTCGCAATTTTTTCATACATGTGTATTTCTTTTTCTTTGCTTTATCCGAATCATCTAATCCGTTTCGTTGAGCAATTTCAGACATACTGTAGCCCCAGTAAGCCCAGTCAATTATAATATTGCTGCAAGGCTTACCCATCTTCTGTATTACTACCTTTACTTTCTCCGCATCAAGACTTGACTCAAGCATTCTTTCTACTTCTTCGGTAGTAGATGAATTCTCATTTTCAGACAATTCAAGATAGGCTACATTCTTATGAGTCGTACTATGTCTGAGAAGGTCCACAGATTTGTTATAAAGAATACGATATAGGTAGCTGCTGATTTTTGATTCCCCTTTAAATTTATTGGTATCGATGTTCCATATGACAGTTGAAACAGCATCCGCATACATGTCTTTAATCTCCTCAGAAGAAAGATGTAGCTTAGTTCTGATCTTGTGCATCATTCCTTGATGGGTGGAAAATATATATTGTGCTGACTTTCTCTTAGCACCTCCACCTTCTCTAATTCCATATATGATTTCTCGGTCTTGCATTTTAAGAAAACAATTTCGATCTAGTAGCAATCATTAAATAGATACATAAAGAAAGTGATTTTCCTAGCATATCTACTGTTTCACTATCTTATAAAAGTGGAAGCCATCTTTCCATTGAAGTTTAATAAAGTATATTCCACTTAATCCTGGAATCTCAAGACTTAAGAATTCATTGTTTAAGTCCTTGACTTGAATTTTTAAACGCCCTGTAACATCATAGACTTCTAGTGAGGTGGGTTGCGTATCACCGAATGAAAGTTGGATACTTTCCGTAAAGGGGTTTGGTGAAATTCTAACCATATCTGCTATTTCTGGATCAATCCCAGATGAGTTATCTGATGTAACGGTCACTGTCCAGTTAGTAGCATTAACTTGATCTTCAGCCATCACTTCATAGACTACCGGATTCGAAAAGTCCACAACAGATTCATTGCTTAGCTGGTACTCACCTAGGATAGTTGCTCTCGCTCCCGGAGAAAGAAGGAATGAAGGCACTAGCATACTAATATCCGTATCAGCATCTACTAAAATGTTGATCTCATGATTTACAGAATCTATTTCTATCGAGCTATTTATACCAGGAATATCATAGGTTTCGATTTCTGATCCTGCTCTTAAGGCTGGAAAATAGGTAGCTAGTAAAAAGTCAAATTGGGCTAGAATATCTGCTGTAAATCCATCGTCAAACTCAGATAAGTATTTTTCATACCTAGGGTATTGATAATCATCCTTAGGGAATAAATCATGGTATACCATATAGTCAGAAATGTTTTTAGGTGCTACAGATTCCCGATACTCAAGAATTCTTGCTTTGATTTCAGGGCTCTGTGGATAGTATTCTAACTCTTGTGCTAATTCCTCAGAAGGATTGATTCCCCAGAAATGAAAGAGCGGTGTCATGTTGACCCCTAATGCTTCTGTTGCTGCCCGTATATAATCATCGCGCCCTACCACGAATCCCCTCCAGTCACATACATTCGATGTCTGTTCTACTCCAGGTTCATAGAAGCGACCATTAACTGCTGACAATGCATCCCACCCAAATAGGTGGGCAATTTCTGCATACTTAGCCCAGCTTCTAGATTGGTATCTC
>CAZFJO010000178.1:0-8191 GCA_964518915.1 uncultured Saprospiraceae bacterium | reverse complement strand
GGGATGATCAATGTTGTATTTTGATAAACTGTGAGGATCTCAGCTTTTCTGCTGATCCTAAAGCGATAGTATATGCGCCATCAGGCCACCCGCTGACGTCTATGTATCCATTCTTGAGTGTACTAACCGACCACTCTCCCATGACTATACCGATGGCATTGGTTACAGAGACACGGCTCTGTCCATCAAGGTCTCCCATTTTCACATATAGCCGATCTGCAACTGGATTAGGATATATCTCTAAAGCGATTTCATCAACTTCTTCAATTGATGTTGTCGTTTCTACTTGGATTCTTATTTCTCCTATTCCTACACAATCCATACTAGCATCATGGATTTCATCTACGGCAATAAGAAGGAAACGACATTCAATCCCATTTAGATCGATAAATTCTGGAGTATTGTACTTCCACGAACCTGGAGCTTTCTCTATAGCGTAAGCGTTTCCGCCCGACCATGTAATGCCATCTTGAGAATAGAATACAGAAATGGACTTAACGCCCATTCCTGTCTCTCCCCACACATTGTGGTTCCATAATTCTACGTCGAGCAGTCTGTAGTCATATCCTAAATCATATTGTATCCAGTGTCCTGGATTTTCTCCTGCAACAGGTGAATCTGCAATCTGACAAGACATCCATCCCGAATCCGAAAACGGTGTATGACTGTCCTGTATACACTGGCCATTCAATGTCATATCTAAGCAAATCAAGATGCCTACGATCAATATTATTTTTATGAGTCTCATATCTTTCAATTTAATAGATTAACCCAAGAACCCTAGCGGTCTTTGGTTAGGATCATAGCTATAAAAATTATTCAAATTAGGAAGTACCAAGGATAGATCATTAGGAGATATTCCGAACCACAGAGCCAGTTCCGCAAAGTACTCATCTGCACTTGTTGTGGGAATAAGGACTCCACCTCCGATTTCTAAATTATTACCTAGTTCTAGACTAGGATATTCTCCATACATCTTGTTGCCATTGACTGCTCCTCCCAGTACCATTGCGTTTCCTCCCCAGGCATGATCGGTACCATTCCCGTTAGATGTAAGTGTTCTAGAAAAATCAGATATGGTGTAGGTTGTAACTTGGTCTGTCATTCCTATCTCATCCATCGCTTCGTAGAAAGAGGTCAATGCACCATCCAGTCTAGAAAGTAAGTTGCCGTGATTTGTTATCAACTCATCGTGGTTATCGAAACCTCCTAACTGCACGAAAAAGATCTGTCTCTTAGCACCCAGTTGTTCTCTGGATGCAATGGTGTCTGCAATCATTCTGAAATCTTGAGACAATCCATCTCCAGAAAAAGCAGTCATCAATGGATTATTAGCCGCAATGGCCGCATTGAAAATTTCATTGCTATCTATAGATTGCTTCATGGTTCCCGCGTATGACTTCTTAAAGAGATCTTCATACTCTTTATTCAACGAGTCATTGATATCTTCTGCCATTACATTGAAGAAGGGCGTCGTGTTTCTAAACTCCCACCCTACGATGGCAACGCCACCATCGTTGTTGATGGAATATGGGACAACTTCATTTCCGAATTGGAAGATGTTATTTCCTCCCAGCGATATATTCATAGAAACACCGTTGTCCTGATTCATGGATTGCATGATATCTGCAACTTTTCCGCCCCAGCCCTTGGAGGAACGATCCTGTGGAAAAGCCGTCTGCCAGTGCATCACTTGATCCGAATGGGACAACAAGCCTAGAGGTAGCTTAGCAGAATTATTTATAACGCCTGATTTATCTACTGGCTCGATCAGGGTTCCTACATTGGTTACGAATGCTGCTTGCCCCTTGTCGAACAGCGCTTTTACACCTCGCATCGAAGGATGTAGTCCATACTCTCTTCCATCTCCATCGACAGGATTGATAGGTAGTAAATCTTCTTTAGGGATACTCTGATTGCTTCTTACTTGAGCATACTCATTGTACTCTGCATTACTGCGAGGAACAAGCATATTGTATGAATCATTTCCTCCACCTAACAACACACACACCAGGGCTTTATAATCTTCTTCCATAGGAGAAGAGGACAATATCCCACTCATGGTTTTCAAGTTAATGAGAGAGGAGTAAAGGGTGGATGTTCCGACTGCTAGGCAAGGAAGGGATCCTATAAATTTTCTTCTTGAATAATGGCTCATATCGTTTTTTTTTATGAAGTTTTAAATCACTTCATTGTTATAGTCTTCTTCAGGTTATTTCATGATTACGTAATCTGGGTTAATCATGACCATAAAGAGGGCATAATTAGCAGCTTCAACAGTATCGAATATTTCCCTATCTCCTAAAGAATCTAGAATGCTCTGCTTAGACGCATCGGTCAACTGACCATTAGCAAGGAGAATATCGAAGTAATCTAGAAGTTCTTCTTGCGATTCCTTAAGCTTCAGCCAGGTAGGATCCATTAGCGTAGCATTGTGGTCTTGTAGGTTATCTGTGTATGGGATAAAGAAACTATCGTTAATTATATAGGGATATCTAAAATCAAAATTGTCACGGAAGTAATCTACATTCAGGGCGAGTAACATCCAGTTGACATAATTAGGCGAAGTAGAAGAATTGAGGATCTGAAATTCTGGCCCTACAATGCCATTCATATCGAAGTCCTCATTAGGCACATAATCTGGTGAATAAAAATTAAATACAGTAGGTGATGACAATACGAATTGTCCCGTCTGCTGCTGGAAAGTAAGGCCTGCATTCCAGAACCATTCTGCCTTAACCTCTGCCTGTAGAGATAGCATCATATCTGTATACCTCAACATCGGTGATCTCAGCATACCGTTAGATTCATAATCAATGGAATAACATTCTACAGCTTCTTCGTCTAGTAATATAGCTTCTACAACTGCTCCTAAATCCCCTCTGATTCCCTGGCCATTGTTGTTGAATACACCAGCGATCCGCTCTATGTATTCTGGGCTGGGATTAGATTTAACCAACCTCTGAATCAATCTGATGGCAAGAAAAGGGCCTACATTATCGTGATTGAATAGATGTTCTACTGCATCCTCTATGTCTTCCATTCCAGATTGTCCAGCTGGTATTACATGTCCACCGACAATCGTTTTTTCTCCTTCTTCATGCCACTCCTCATACATGGCCATAGGATCTATAAACGAATATCTTCGAGGCCCTTGCCCAAACTCTACAGGACGGGTGATGTCATCTGACGCCCAAGCACTTCCGCTCAATCCTGTAAAAACCTTGGCGAGTTCTTTTATATCGTTGTTATCATACGTAGGTATATACTCACCCGTAGACATGTCTACTTTTCTTGCGCCATCTTGGTGCAATTCATATAATCCTATACTGAAAAGCTGCATAATCTCCCGTGCATAATTTTCATCTGGATGAATGTTAATTGCCGGAATCGATTTAGGGTTGTTCATATGACTTAAGTAGAAACCCATGGCAGGAGACAACGATACTTCAAGTAACAAATCTTGAAAATTCCCAAATGAATGGTTCATCAAAATATCATAATAATAGGCTAGTCCGAGTGGGTTAGAATCGAGTCCCGACAGATCAGAAAGGACCAGTATTTCACTGAGGGCCATGGCTACCCTCTGTCTCAACTTGTCTGGCTCTGTCATCATCTTATGCCACCAAGCGAATCTCCACTGGTAGGTATTTAAAACGAAATCATTTTCACATCTTTCTCCAAGGTCTTCCATACATCTATCGTACAACTCAAGGATGATTTCATATGTCGTTTCTGTATACTGGGTAGGTGGAATCAACATCTGATCTTCAATCCATGACGCTATACCGATTTCTGTTAGGTCCCTGATGTCATCGATAGTGGCACCCAAGGTTGCATGTGCAAGGAATCTACTGGCAACCTGTAGATCAACCTCGTAACCAGTTCCATCCACACTCTTTATTCCTTCCGATTGAGGATCGCTGCTTGTAACTTTAATTCCTCGTGCATGTCCCGTACCTATATAATCATCGTATGCTTGCGCAAATGTTATACTGGGAAAGAATACAATTAAAAAGATAACGTAAATCTGCTTCATGTTAGAATAGGTTTTCCTTACATACAATCAACTTCCACCTTACCCTACCCTTGTTCTTAAAAAAAATTAAATGTCGAAGATCTACGTTACTAGGATTCACTATCTTCGTTCTTCTATGGCAACAACTTTCTATGTCAGCTGAAAACGAAATAAGGTTTCATTCTCATTATCGCAATATGGTGCAAGCCATATATAAGTATATAGTAATCAGATGTAATGATGCCGCTCTAGCCGAAGACATAACACACGATGTATTCATGCAGTTATGGAAGAAAATAGAAACTCTCGATGATAAAGGCATCCCATCATATCTATATATGTGTGCTAAAAATGCCATCATCAACAACCACAAGAAATCTCAAGTAAGATTAAATTATCTTGACAAGCAAGTTCAGACTTCTATTACAAGTACTCCACAAGACCGTCTAGAAGAAAAAGAACTCAGTATCAAAATAGAAGAAGCCATAGCTAATCTTTCTGACAAGCAACGAGAAGTGTTTCTTCTCAACAGAGTCGAAGGCATGAAATACCGTGAAATTGCAGAACTCTTAGATATTTCACAGAAGGCTGTAGAAAAAAGAATGCACCTAGCTCTTATGCAGTTAAAGAAAAAATTAATTCCAGAGGTAGGGTAATATGAAAATCAATTGTATGTATAATATGACAGATATGACAAGCTAGGATAGACTAGCATAATGCATCAGATTATGGAAGAAAAAGATTTATCACAATGGTTAAGTAATAGAGAGCAAGTTGGTTCTGAAGAACCGATACTTGACCAGGCTATAGATATCATCGAAGGATGGGATATAAAACCTGTAGATGAAGATAAATTATGGCAGAAGATTAATGCCGATATTAAGCCTAAGATAAATCGCCCCGAACCTAAGAAACGAAATTTATGGATCCTAAGCGGAGTGGCCGCTTCCTTATTATTGATTACAGCAATATTCTTCCTTAAAAGTGACAATCTACATACCATCTCTTCTGAGCGTACATTAATTTCGCACAGTCTTCCAGACAATAGTCAGGTAGATATTAATAGAAACACGACTTTAGTCTATGATGAAACATTTGAAGATAGATCTGTAAAACTAAGTGGAGAGGCTTATTTTAAAGTAGAAAAAGGAAGCCAATTTGATGTCGTAACGGATAATGGGACAATTACTGTTCTAGGTACAGAATTTAATGTATTTGCGCGGAAGCGTCACCTATCAGTGATCTGTACTGAAGGTAAAGTACAAGTTACAGCAGGAAATGAAAACACCTTGTTGCTTCCAGGACAGCAGGCATTACTAAAAGATGGAATACTTAATGTTTCTGAAATAGATCCTACATATGCAACATCATGGACACGCGGAGAGTCCAAGTTTCGAGACACCCCACTAGGGCATGTGCTTTCTTCTATTGCCAGCTATTACGAACTTACACTAGACATTTCAGAGGAAGTGAATCTCCATGAAAACTTTACAGGTTCTTACACACATGAGAACTTAGTATTGGGAATTGAGATGATCATAGTTCCTATGAAATTGAAATATGAATTAAAAAACAATACGCTACGCGTTACAGAATAAGTACATTAGAGGTATGAAATTGCGCCTGGCATTATTCATATCATTATTAGTATGCTCTTTTCATGGAAGAGCACAGATCGCCTACCCTGAAGTCAACGGTACTCCACTTGACGAAGTTCTACGTTCAATAGAGAAGAATCACCAGGTAAGTTTTTCTTTCAATCAAGACATAATCGAGACTTTTCTTATTTCATTTCCTGAAGGCAAGTATGCGCTTCAGTCACTACTTGATATAATCATAAGTCAATCTCCGATCACCATCAAGTATATCGATGAAACATCCATAGCATTGATCCCTATAGATGTAAGCTCGAAAACGTTCTGTGGAACGATAGCAGACAACAACACTAAAGAACCGCTCCCCTATGCAACCATCAGCAACCCTTCTGGTAAAGGAGTTACTTCTGATAACCAAGGTGGATTTAAATATACACCCATGCCCACAGATCAGTATATTGAGGTCAGCTATCTAGGGTATGAGAAACAACGGATCTATTTAACAGAAAAAAATCTTTCCACCTGCGACACCCTGTATCTTAAGTTACAATCTAATCTTCTTAACACAGTTGTTCTTACAGAATATTTAGACGATGGCATAAGTATATCAGAAGACCTCAATCATCTTGTATTCCAACCAGAAAAATCAGCCTCTCTTCCAGGGATAAGCGATATGGATGTTATGGCGGGCTTACAGTTTCTACCTGGAATCACCAACCCCAATGAGTCCTCTTCAGGAGTATTCATCAGAGGAGGTACTCCAGATCAAAACTTGGTTTTATGGGATGACATTCCTATATATTATACCAGTCATATATTCGGCTCCATAGGAAGTTTCAACCCGTTCATAATTGACGAGGTTAACATCTATCGCAATGGTGTATCAAGTAGGTATGGAGGAAGGGTTTCAGGGGTGATCGATATAAAGTCTAGGTCGGAAAAACCGGATAGAATAGAAGGAAGCTTAGGAGTTAACATGACGCAGATTCATGGAGAAATTGCCGTTCCGATAGGCTCTCGATCCAGTTTCTTTCTCAGTGTAAGATCCAGCACAACTCAGAACTGGAACAGCCCAGCCTTACAGAGTTACACTGAAAAAATTTTCCAGGGAACCAAGGTAGAAGAAGTTGACTTCAATGAACTAGAAAACTTCATTAGATTTTCTGATGCCGCTTTTAAATGGAATTATAAAACCCAGAAAAACAAGTTTGAATTAAGCTTGATCGCCAGTCTTAATGATCTTGAATTCACTACTCAGATACCTAACATCAATGCCTTCTCTGTCGATGACCTTGACCTAGAACATTCTGGGGTGAAACTGAGCTGGGAACGGAGGTGGAGTAAAAACCTATATTCAGAATTTATAGCAAGCAGTACAGAATTTTCTAATGTATATGGACTCAATTTTCAGACCATCCGCAACCCAGAAGAATCCCCGATCAGTGCCCGGTTTAACAATCTACTAAGAGAAGGCAATACAAGATTAGGTTTTATCTGGGATGCGAGTGAAACGAAACAATTCAGATTCGGAATACAAGGAACAACCGACAACATTAACTTAAGTATAGTCAACAGGAATTTCGATGAAATGTCGGAAAACACTGAATCCTTCAGGAATAGACTGGTTGCGACTTATGTGGATTATCACATGGAAGTCCCCCGCCTATTATATCTTGATGTGGGACTTAGGTATCAGTTTAGCGCAGAACTCAAAAACAGTTACTTCGCTCCTAGGATAAAACTATCGACACCATTAACAGAAAACCTAGACCTAAAACTAAGTACGAGTAAGAATTTTCAATTTGTCAGTCAACTACTTGTCTTCGACACCAATGATATCGGTATTGAAAATCAAATCTGGGTGACCGCTAATAACGTTTCCGTACCAGTCATTGAGTCCAATCAATGGACAGGTGGCTTGATTTATCGAAAAGGAAAGTGGACCATAGACGTAGATGCTTATGTCAAGGAACTTACAGGATTGACTTCACTATCTGATAGTTTCGACCCGTCCGTAGAAGTTCCTTTCAGTACAGGAACCGCAAGAATAAGAGGGGTTGATTTTCTTGTGAAAAAGCGATTCTCAAGCAATTTTAAGACCTGGCTCAGTTATTCCTTTTCTAGATCTAACTACGAATTTCTTGCCCTATCTACTGAACCCTTTCCAGCAACTTATGATCAGCGGCACATCTTACAATGGGTCAATATGTTTAAAAAAGGTCGCACAGAATACTCTCTGGGATTAACCTTTAAAAGTGGGCTTCCTTTTTCAGAAGGAACAGGTATCCAGAATGGTAGAGTGACGTATGACCAGATTAATGGGCAACGCCTCAATTCCTACATGAGACTAGATGCATCCATAATCTATCGCTTAAAAGAGACAGCCAGTTATAAAAGCTTTATATCGATCAGCTTGCAGAACATCTTCGACAAGACGAACAGACTAGGGAGGCAGTTTATCCCTATTATAGATCGAGAAGCTGGAGAAAGAGATATAGAAATCATCGACTTTCTCGGCCTCGGATTTACACCTAATATGTCTATTAATTATGAATTCTAAACCTTTAAGTTATATGTG
>CAZFJO010000177.1:4997-8296 GCA_964518915.1 uncultured Saprospiraceae bacterium | reverse complement strand
AGGGGAAGTGAATTTTACTTCTTCTCCGAGTAAGGGCTGTTCAGTGGAAATCCTTGTCCCTATAAACAAGTCCGAATGAGTGAAGAGAGGAATAATATACTTATCTGTGATGATCATGCACTGGTAGCAGAAGGAATAAAATTGACCTTGGATGGATATAAAGGATTCCGTGTTGTAGGCATCGCAAGTAATGGTCAGGAAGCTTTAGATTTCTTATCAGGAAATGAAGTAGACGTAATTCTTATGGACATCAATATGCCTGTAATGGATGGTGTACAAGCATGTAAGAAAATTAAATCGTCTTACGATGACATTAAGGTTATTGCATTGTCGATGATTGACGATGTAAAGATGATTGGAATCATGGCTGCAGCTGGATCTGATGGCTATCTTCTTAAGAATGCGAGTGTAGAAGAGATGCAGCGGGCTATCATAAGTGTTAAAGCTGGAAACCTTTATTATAAAAATGATGCCTATAAACACATTCTTAGCACAGCTAGAAAATCTTTAATACCTAAGTCTCTTTTTCCTAAGTTAACAGGAAAGGAGAAAGAGATACTACAGTTGATAATGGAAGAAAATACAAGCCCTGAGATAGCACATAAGATAGGTGTCACCCTGGGTACAGTTGAAACCCATAGAAGGAATCTCATATCTAAACTAGGGGTCAAAAATACGGCGGGTCTGGTCCGCGTAGCGCTGGAATATAAATTAATTTAGCTGTACATCAGCAACCATATTTTAATATAGTTCGTATCTATTTTTAGATACAATCATTTTGTAAGAATGTAATTTTATCTTTATGGATACGTTCTTTCATTTCAATCGTTATTAAATATGGGAAAATTAATTTACTACTCTCCGATGGAAGAAAGATTGAATGTCTGGTCTCATGCACTAGGACTAGTCTTGAGTGTTGTGGCGTTGGTTTTTCTATTATTTAAATCCATGGAATTAGGAACTACCGCGGCTGTTGTGAGTTTTGCAGTTTTCGGCTTAAGCTTAATATGCCTATATGCTGCTTCCACTTTTTACCATGCCAGTAAAACGGATTCTACTAGGTTAAAGATGAGGATTGTCGATCATGCTGCAATTTACTTATTGATAGCAGGAACGTATACACCTTTCACCCTGGTCACTCTTGATGGCTGGGTAGGGTGGACAATTTTTGGTGTAATATGGGGTATGGCTGCCATAGGGATAACGGTGAAGTTGTTTTTTACAGGAAGATATGAGATTCTTTCTACCATTATGTATGTCGCTATGGGATGGGTAATCATATTCGCAATTAAGCCTATGATTGCTCAATTTGACTCAACGGGGCTACTCTGGTTGCTGGCTGGAGGTGTTTCTTATACCGTAGGCGCAGTTATATATTCATTTAATAGTATGAAGTTTAACCATGCTATTTTTCATGTCTTCGTATTACTTGGCAGCGCATGTCATTTTGTTGCTGTGTACGGTTACGTTTAAAATATCCTTTTATGATTCACTCGGTATGACCACAATGGTTATCCAGATGATTAATGTGAAGATGATCTTATCTTTTTCTTTTTAGTATACTCATCCATAATTCTCTTTTGCTCTGGAGTCAATAGATTATACACTTTTTGTTTTCTTTCTTCTTTAATTTTCGAAAGGGCTTCTGCTTTTTGCTGTCGAGATGATTCTTGGTTGTTTATTTTTTTTCGCTTCTTTCTAAAAGCGACATAAATTTGCTTAACCTGGGCTACCTGGTCTGGCGTGAGGTCGCACATCTCCGTGAATTTCTTGATGTTTTTCAGTGCCCTATTGTTAGTCTTAGGTGAATCTTGAGACCAAGCTAAAACGGGGATAAACAGTAAAAGCAGAAATGTAATTTTTCTAATAGTCATTTTCATAAGTATCTTAAAAGTAAGATTATTTTTTCTAGTCGACACGTTTTCAGGTGTATATGAAAAATGCACGACAAGAGTGGGTAGCATATTTTTCAACTATATTATCTAGAAGAAGCCATTCTCTATCCTTCATTATTTTCGTCATGTTATCTTGAAAGGCGTTCTATGGTCTTAGAGATGGAATCTAGAAATATTTTATTTTCAGAGTCAGAAATATTATGCGGATCCTTAACTTTCTTTGGATTAAAACCGAATGTCAACCCTTGCTTAGGCTTCCACATTCTGATGGAATCTTGTTTTATATTAGCCAGTTGGGCAATCTGTTTTAAGTGTCCATGTGCATGAATTATTTTTACACGGCCACGCAATACATGAGATACTGCTGCTCGTAGATTGTATTCCGGACTTAAGTATGCGAACCGAAGATCAGAATAATATATAGCATTTCTAAAGGCGCCCTGGTCGTGTATGAATTCTACTTCAACCAATCCTCTTTCATATAACGCTATCCACTTATCGAACATTTCTTGTATAGCCGGCGTATTATTAAACACCATTACACCTGTATTCAATTCTGGAAAAGTTATAGGTACTGGATCGAAAAGTGGGATTATAGGTGCATCTTCATATCGCTTTAAGGCTTTTTGTTTTTCCTCGGCAGCAGCTATATCAAACCAATCTAGCAGGGTAAATAATTCATCTAACCGATCAATAATTAAGGTGTCTCCATCTAAAAATAAAGTCTGCTGGTATGGAGATGATTTTATCGCTAGGAATTTCATAGACCTCCAATGGAAAACAGAATCTATAACCTGGATATCGGTAAAATAATTCTTAAGATCTAAAGTATGGGAAACCAGATCGAGCGTAGTCTTATCAATTGTCAGAGATCTCGGTAATTCTGGCATAACCGATCGAAGAGAATGCGCAGAAACAAGGGTTTCCTCTAACCATGGTAATCCAGATACCCCATATATTACTCCTTTATTCATTATGAAAATTTAAGCATAAAAAAAGCCGATGATTGTATCACCAGCTTTCTTAATTCTTTATAAAATAGGGTCAGGCTTCCTGACGCTTTACTATTTTTATTCCTTTTTCTCTTCTTACGGCTGCTACTCCGAAAATTAGCAACAATAGATTAAGAACAATTAATCCCCATTCTCCCATAGTAGGTATCCCTGCTGGATCTGGTGGCATAGCACCTATTTCGATAGGAGTATCCGGAGCAGTCTCATAAGCAAAATCTAGGATCGTTAATCTAGATGTAACTGTTCTAGGAGCTCTTGTTTCTATACCATCTCTTACAGTGGAACCGCCCGTACTTATCTCCGTATCCACCCTTACCTGCATCCATCCAAAATGTTTTTGTCCTGCTATATCGAAATTTATCCCTAGATATCCAGAAACAGATTGATTTGT
>CAZFJO010000177.1:0-4897 GCA_964518915.1 uncultured Saprospiraceae bacterium | reverse complement strand
AAACCTGATCTGAGAACCTAAAGTTCTAGCATTAATATTTTTATTCCTAGCATTGAATGATCCACCGAATCCTCCATCATTAGAAAAGGTATTAAAAAATGGTGATGCCGCGTCTGGGTCGAAACTAAATCCAACTGAATTATATGCACTTGCACTGGATAAATTAGTCTCTAAAGTTGTTGTTGCCTCGTAAACCTGATCAGGCACTACATCAACATACACAACTTGCGCTTCAGCATCTTGACCTCCAGATGCTAAAAAAGCACCCGTTAATGCACCATAGGACGTTAATTTTGATTTTAGATTTTCTTTCATGGGGATTGAAATTACAAAAAGATGATTTTAAATTAATGTTTCTTTATTGTAGCTATAATTAATGAATCTTTAATATAGGATTCATGAACTTTATTAAAGGTATGAATAAATCTCTTAAATCTCACAATTTCAAGAGATTATGTAGTGCCTGTACAGGATTGGCAGCTGTTTTTAGTACTAAAAAGCCCTGTTCTGATATTCCTTGATTCTTTTTATCTTTTTAAAGTACGCAGCTTGAGAATCTAGTTGATTTACCATATTCTGACCCATAATCATTACTTTCTGAAACCTCTGGAAAGTATCTTCAATCATATAATATTCTAGGAAATCATGACTCTTTTCAGGAAGATGGTTCATGCCAGTAAGAATGGAAACATAATTATAGACCCCAAAAAAGTTATTGTTTATCCCGAACTCTTGCCAGTGATCTTTCCAAATCAATAATTTTTCAGTCACTGCGGATGGAACCTTAATGTCATTCCTCACTGACTTCCAGAATGAAGTATCTTCTCTTTTAGTAAGGGTGTAATGGAGAACAATGAAATCATAAATCTCTTCCTTCAGTGCGCTCATGTAACTATTAAAACCATCTATTCTGAAATCCGGAAAAGACGGGTTGGGAAAATGGAACAATAGATTCTGTAATGCCGATTGAATGAGTGCTAGGTTAGTAGATTCCATCGACTCTATAAAACCCGTTGAACGACCTACTCCTATACAATTCCTAATCCAGTGTTTATCCATTGTTCCAGTTCGGAAGGGTAGGGAATGGATTTCTGATTGAGCACCTTTCTCAGGAAGTATAGCCCTCAATGACTCTTCCGCTGCATCGTCCGTGACATGGGTGCTAGAATAAACATAGCCGTATGCTGATCTTGTGATCAAGGGGATTTTCCAGGACCATCCTGCATCCATAGCTGTAGCGGTTGTATACGGTTTTAGCCCTTCACTTTTTTCATTGTAGGGATCATCTTCTGTGTAGTCGACTGTGGTGGTAAGTATTTTATCGCAGATAAGAGCATCTGCATAAGAGTGAAATAGTGCGCCCATTTCTTTTTCTAAGAGCAACGATTCAGACCCAGTACAATCAAGAAATAAATCTCCAGTTATTTCAGTGCCTTCCTTGGTTCTGAGAGAAGCAATGCATCCATTCGTATCTTTCTTAACAACATCCATAATCTGCGACTCATAGACAACACCTGAAGCTAAAGAAAGATCCTTTAAAAAGGCTACTAGTTTTTCTCCATCGATATGATAGGAATATGGAACACCCTTAATGGGAGTTTCCGAAAACGCTTTAACTGGACACTTATTGGATTCGCATAAATAGACAGATTCAGAAACTGCCTTGGCAAAAGAAAGATCTGTTTTGCCCGTTTTCCAATTGTGTAACCAATGATGTATGAGACTAAATCTTGCTCCACCATTGGAATTAATACTACCTATGGTATGCCAGTAGGAATCTTCTGGACCATTGTCGTACCAGTTTTTAAATTGTTTGGCAATTCTATAAGTGGCTTGACAGGCTTCCATCCAGGCTTGTTCCGGAATACCGAGAAAATTAAAAAAGCCATGAATCATAAGGGTTGTAGATTCACCTACTTCGATAGGAGTAGATACAGCAGATTCGATAAGGGTTATTTCGACTCTGCGATTTTCAGAGTTTAGCGCCTTGTTTAGATATGCAGCTGACATCCATCCTTCGAGACTTCCTCCTGCGATGACTATTTTCTTTATTGCTGTCATGATATAATTATTGATTAGGATTGTGGGCTTCACGTTCTCGATACATCGTGTTGTCCACCACAGATGCCATCTTAGTTATGTCTAAGTCTCTGTCTAAAAACGTACTTACTTCTCTAGCTACCGATAGCGGATCTTCTATAACATCTCTATGCTGTACGAACAACAAGGATATGTTTCTTTCATCTTTATATGTACTTTTAATCCGGTCAATGACTTCCTCGAATTTTTTCCACAACTTGAATGAAAAGACATCTTGTTTCTTTTTCACTTTGTTTCTTTTTAGCATTTTATGTTGTGATAATAGAATCTCTCCCATCTCACGTTCCATAAAGATTATTTTATACCGATAATTTTTAGGTAAGTGAAAAAGTAGAGGAGCAACGATTTTTACAACTCGATCACCTACTTGTTTTAGAATTGTTATATCCGTAGGTAAGTATTTTATTCGCTCATGTTCGTAATAACCCTTTTTATTGTTTTCATCCGCAGTTCTGATGCCATCTGAGAAAACTTCTATACCAGAAGCTTCTATCATCTGCATCATCATAGATGTCCCACTCCTGGGCAACCCAGATACAATGATCATTTCTGGAAGGGTATAATCTGGTAGAGTCGCCTGGATGGCAGCGGCAAGTTTTGGTTTATTGAGCTTGTTTTCAAAAATATCAATAAGTCGTTTTTTGGCTTTTTTATGATTCTTTAAAATGTGAATGCAATTTTTATATGCATTTGCGGCAGCATCATAAATTTCTAATTTTTCCAGTGACAGTCCTAGCCTATAGTGTGTCTGTGGCGATAGGAATTGTAGACCTATACTAGAAAGGTATGAATCTACACTTTCAGCGTATTTGCCTAGAGCATAATAAACCTTCCCCATAGAATGGTGCGCCATATTGTTTTCAGGGTCTCTTGCTATTTCTTCGTTAAAAATATTTTCGGCCTCAGAAAATTTACCGAGTTCTATAAGAATTTCTCCTTTATACATTTTTAATCCTGGAGCATCCGCCCTCAAGGCAATTGCATCATTTATGTAGCCCAGGGCTTTATCATAACTTTTCTCTTGGAGCAGTACTCTTGCTTGCATCACAAGAGACATAATGGTGTCCTGACTCTGGTGTTTTCTTATTGTCTGGACTGTTTTTCTCGCTTTTCCTGTCTTATTAATCTGTAGATAACAGTTGGCGAGGCGGATTGAATAGTGGTTATTCTCTGGTATCTCTTCGTGTAATTCCTCCAGAAGTTTTATGGCTTCAGAATAGATGCCGCCATCTATATATGATCGGGCTTTATAGAAATTCGTATCTCTTGTAACCCTTGCTATTTCTTTTTCTATATCAGGTCCAGGTGCTGCGATATAGCCTAGGTCAACTAACTGTTTTAAAGCTTCCTTAGATACTTCTGGATCTTCTTTAAAACCCTTAGGTAATTCGTAGAAGTCCCCTTCTAGATCTTCATAACTAGGGATCGTTTTTATCTTTCTATTTTGCTTGAAAATATTATTAAGGACCTTGCCGTCCATATCTAAACCTACAGGTAGATCTAAGTGGTGTAGTATGGTAGGAGTAATATCTAGTAACGAGGCGCCATGAATAATGGTATCTTCTTTTATTCCTGGTCCTTTAACAACTATTATTCCATAAGGGCTATGTTCATATGCAGGACCGGCAGATTCTTTAGGAAGGCTTAATGGTCGTAAGTGGTTAGGATAAAAGCCGTGGTCGGATAATAAGATGATGGTCGTATCTTCAGGAATTAAGTCGAGCAATGTAGCCAGCATCATATCATGGTATCGATATCCTGATTTTACAACTTCCTTGTAATTCTCGAAATCTTTTTCGTTTATGTGTGGTCTTCTAGGCGGATTAAATTTCATAAATCCATGACTGAAATGATCTAAGGCATCCAAGTAGACCGCCATAAAATCCCATTCTTCATTTTCAAGAATATAGGTTGCGGCTGAATGGATGGTTGTGCAGTCAGCAAGAATCTTCTGAATCGATTCTATTCTCTTTCGGACTAGAGGATCATTCTGATCCATCAGATGTCCATTAGGTAGAAAAGGTTTTAGATGAGCGCCTGTAAGTTCTTGTGGGTGCAACCTGAGAGATGCGAATAGATTTTCTTTTTCCTTAGGATGAATGGTTCCATCTACCACTGGCCATGGCTCGGTTATTGGTGCATTTGCCCGTTGATAAAAATTAGATATATATACGCCATTGATAGGTTCGGCAGGATGAGATGGCCACCAGCCTACTTGATGGCACTTGTACCCTTCATTGCACAATATATTCCATATAGCCCTTACTTTACGAGAAGTAATGTGGACAGGCCTGACTCCCTCTCCGGAAGGGTCTGGTTCTATAAATCCATGTATTCCGTGCTTGTACGGCCTTTTTCCTGTAGCGATAGAAGTCCATAGTGTAGGAGAAAATGGTGGATCTAAAGTCGATAGATTTCCCATCGAACCTTTATTTACAATAGATTCTAGCGCAGGCATCAAGCCTTCGTCAATCATAGGATTTATCATCTTCCAATCAGCAGCATCCCATCCAAGTAATAGTACTTTCTTTTTCATATACTATTGTCCTCTGTTATTACCGCCCTTGTTTTTCAACATGTCAAGATGGTGGTCTTTCACTCTATTTCTCCATAACATGATCCCTTTATATCCAGCTGCTAAAAGACCTAAGGATCCTTCTAAAGGGATATCATCGGTTTTCATGTTATTCACTTTGATGACCTTAATGGGAGTGTCATTGTTGGCTTTCTCAGGCATAATTGGAGTGGTATTTATGCTAAATTTAATAAAATAGTCCAAATGTTGTGCCTAAGTGTA
>CAZFJO010000176.1:0-8309 GCA_964518915.1 uncultured Saprospiraceae bacterium | reverse complement strand
TATATAGCAGCGAAGTGTTATCAAGAAGAAAAACCCTTAATTACTTCTTTAAAGCGTGATGAATTCTGGGACAATGATGGACTGGCAGTTGTTCTAGATCCTATTAACGCGAAGACGAATGTATACATATTCGCTTCATCGGCAGTAGGCGTCCAGATGGATGCCATCAGAGGGCAGATATCTGATATGAATACTGACTGGAGCAACAAGTGGTACTCAGAGACCGCACAAGGAGACGGATTTTACACCATAGAATTCGCCATACCATTTAGGATATTAAGATACAATGAAGGGAACACAGAGTGGGGTATTAACTTCATCAGAGCAGCAAAATCGAACAATCAGTTTCACAACTGGACAGCTGTACCTGCTCAGTTCTGGCCAGTAGAGCCTCCATATGCTGGTACACTGAAATGGGACCAAGCGCCTAAGAAGGCTGCAGGATCTTACAATATTATTCCATACTTGACAACGGGAGTTACAGATCAAGTAGATGAGGGAACAAGTGCCGATTTTAATGTCGGTGTCGACGCTAAGCTAGCTGTCGCTTCTTCTCTTACGCTAGACCTTACAATCAATCCTGATTTCTCTCAGATTGAAGTAGATGAGCTCGTAACCAACCTTACGAGGTTTGATATATTTCTACCAGAAAAGCGAACCTTCTTCCTTGAGAACAACGATGTTTTTAATGATTTCGGATCTGACATAGCACGTCCTTTTTTCTCTAGAACCATCGGCCTTACAGAGAACGGTGCTGCTGTACCGCTATACTTCGGTGCAAGACTTACTGGTGATTTACGTCCGGATGTAAGGATAGGCTTAATGAATATTCAGCAGGCTGGGAACGATGAAAGCTTCGGTCAGAATTTTACGGCTGTAACGACGCAGAAAAAATTCGGAAGATCATTTATCCAAGGCATGTTTTTAAATCGACAATCCTTCGATGGAAGTGAAGCTGTGTCTGAAGATTATGGTAGGAATGCGACCTTGGAGGCGGCATACATCAGAGAGGATGGACAGTTTGCCGGATGGGTAGGAGGACACACCTCTTTTAAACCAGATGTAGAAGGTGATAATTTTTTCTTCAACACCGGTTTTGTCATAGCCAATGAAAATATACAATTCGTCCATGACTTCGTCAGTATGGGCGAAAATTACTTTGCCGATATGGGATTCGTTAATCGAATCGAAAATTACGATGCTGCCTTAGATACTACGTGGAGATTGGGTTTTAATCAATCAGAGGCAGGCTTCGAGGTGACGCTTAGGCCGGAAGCAGGAAATATAGGAAGTTATGGATTTGAGGTAAATAATTCTATCGTCTTTAATCCTGATTGGTCCTTCAATGAGCGAGAATCTTCTGTCAGAGTGGGATTTGATTTAAAGTCGGGAGAATCGTTTGCATCAAGGCTTAGGAATCAGCAGATCAATTTAATGTGGCCATTTTCTTTTACAGATGGTGAGCCCTTGCCTGTAGGCAATTACAACTTCTCTGCTATAGGCGCGCGGTATTCTTCAGACGAACGAAAAGCATTCAGCTATTCTATCGGTGGAAGGGTAGGAAACTTTTACAATGGAACAATCAGAAGATTCAATTCCTCGGCCAATTATAGAATTCAGCCCTGGGGTAATTTCAGTGTAGAGTATCAGTGGAACCGACTTAACTTTCCAGAGCCTTATGGAAGTGGAACCATCTCAGCCATACAAGGGAAATCGGAAATCGGATTTACGAGAGACCTGATATGGACAACCCTTTTTCAATTCGTAGATCAGTCAGATTTCATGGGCATCAATTCTCGATTACAATGGAGATTCCAGCCGATGTCAGACCTATTTATCGTATACGTAGACAATTATGATTTACTGGAAGGATTAGAAGCTGGACGAAACATTACCAATAACAATCGCTCACTGGTCCTTAAGCTGAGCTACTGGTACTAGAAGTGGAGGACCTTATCTTCGCCTTTTCTTAGATCGTTGCGATCTTACTTTCTTTTTGATGAATTCCGTTTTAGCCGCTTTTCTTTTATCGGAGAGGAGTTTTTCTATCAGATCTTCTCGTCCCATCTGTGTGAGCTTGTCCTTTATGGTCCTATAGTTTTCTCGCTTGTGCCAGAAGAAAAATAAGTGTTGGTTTTTCTTTTCCTTTTTATTCTTAGCGGTATACACAGATTTTAAGGTGTACGGATGTAACCCTGTATAATAGATTATCGTGGCCACGGTCATAGGTGTCGGGGTGAAATCTTGCACTTGTTCAAGCTTGAATCCCATGTCCTTGGTTTCTGCAGCGAGGTTGGCCATTTCTTCTTCTGTGCTGCCTGGATGGCTAGATATGAAGTAAGGTATGAGCGGTTGATTCAATCCATGCCGCTTATTGGCTGCTTCGAATTTTTTCTTGAATGCATGGAAGTGCTTGAATGATGGCTTACGCATCACCCTCAGTGTATCATCAGAAGTGTGTTCTGGAGCAACTTTTAATCTTCCACATACATGCCTGCTCACCAGTTGATCCATGTACTCGTCTAGACTTCCATCGTTGTTCTTATTATAACCATCGACCAGTAAGTCATAGCGGATTCCGCTTCCGACGAAGGCCTTCTTGATTTCTGGATGCTCGTCCACCTTGCGGTAGATTTCTGTCATCGCCTTGTGGGAAGTATCCAGATTAGAGCAGACTACAGGATGGATGCAAGATGGTGCTACACATCGATCACAGATAGACTGTATCTTGCCTTTCATCTTGTACATATTAGCAGAAGGGCCTCCTAGATCACTTATGTAACCCTTGAAGTCAGGCATCTGAGTTACTGCATCTACTTCCTTCATAATGGAATCTTCAGATCTACTCGCTACGAATTTTCCTTGATGGGCAGATATCGTACAGAAGCTACAACCTCCGAAGCAACCTCTATGCATATTGATGGAAAACCGGATCATCTCATAAGCAGGAATCGATCCACGCTTATTGTACTTAGGGTGGGGAAGTCGAGTATATGGTAGGTCAAACGAGAAATCAATTTCATTTTCCGACATCGGAGGATAAGGTGGATTTATTACAAGCTGCTTTCCTTTTACCTCTTGAATCAATCTACGCGCTTTAACCTTGTTAGACTCTTGTTCTATGTGCTTAAAATTAGCTGCGAAGGACCGCTTATCTCTCTGACATTTTTCGTGAGACGATAGAGATAGATCTTCCCATTTTTTCATTTTAGGTAGAGGTTCTTCTCCGTCTATTAACACAGCTGTCTGTGGTATGGTCTTCAGAGATTTAAAGGGAACTCCTTTTCTCAATAGCCTGACGATTTCTCGCAGCGGCATCTCTCCCATACCATAAACGAGTAGATCAGCTCCACTCATTGTAAGGATATCTGGAAACAATTCGTCTTTCCAGTAATCGTAATGTGTAACTCGACGCAGAGAAGCTTCTATGCCTCCTATAAGAACTGGAACCTCAGGGTAGAGTTCTTTTAATATTTTAGTATAGACGGTTACTGCGTAATCTGGTCGAAATCCTGCTGATCCACCCGGTGTATATGCATCTGTGGATCGTTTTCTTTTGGCAGCGGTATAATGGTTAACCATGGAATCCATACAGCCAGATGTCACCCCGAAAAAATATTTGGGTTCACCGAATTTCTTAAAATCCCTTAAGTCATCGGTCCAGTTGGGTTGAGGGACAACAGCTACACGCATGCCTTCACTTTCCATAATCCTTCCGATAACCGCCGTTCCGAATGCTGGGTGATCGACGTATGCATCACCGGATATAAGGATTATGTCCGGTTGTTCCCATCCGTGTGCTTCTAATTCCTTAGCTGTGATCGGCATCCAATCTGTAAGCGGTCTCTTTATTTTAGCTTCGACTTGCATGTGACTGTAAAATTAGTCCTATTTAAACATCTTTTTGCCTTGAACAAGGTTTAATTTGTGAATCGCCTTAATACGAGTACGTTGAAATAGCCACTTCCTATGACTAAAATTGTTGCCATCAGTGGATCATCAAGACCAGATTCTTCCAATAAGAAATTGATCCGTTCCATCGTAAGTATGTATCCAGGTATCCAGTGGGAAATCTGGCCGATAGAAGAATTGCCTCTGTTTTATGTGGTCGACTCTACTTCCTCGAATCCAGAAAAAGTGAAGACATGGAAGTCAGCTGTTGCCGCTTGCGATGGGATGCTTATCGTCACCCCAGAATACATACACAACCTACCTGCTGTAATTAAAAATGCCCTGGAATGGTTGACATCGGAAGGAGAATTAATGAATAAGCGCGTACTCCCTATAACGTTTACGCCGCATGCACCTCGTGGTGAGAAAACGATGCAATCCTTATTGTGGTCGTTGCAAGCACTCGATGCAAGTGTAGTCTCCCAGATGGCTGTGTACCAGAATGAGGTATCTTTTAATGAGGAAGATGCCCTAGAAGAATCTGCTTCTTCTGAGATGATTGAGGAAGCGATTAAGCTGTTGAAATGATCGAAAAATTAATTGCTTGTGTCGAGCAATTATCTAGAATCCATTACTGCTAGAATAAAAATCCACCTGTTATTACGAAACTGTCGTAAGAGTTGATGGTATACTTAGGTTCTATGTATATGGTATTACTTGAAGTTCTAATTCTAATTCCTGCACCGAGGTTCAATCCGATTTCAGTACTGCCATTCCCTACTCCGATTTTCAGAAGGTTGATGCCTGGGAATGCAACGATATCTATGGATTCATTGACTTCACCTACTAGGTAATGGCCATCCACATCTATGGCCCAGTCCAGTCCATCTTCTAATAAAAAATTAAAAGAAGTCGCCATTCTGAAATTACTAGGTCCGATTTCTACTCTCCCTTGAAGGGCAGCTACAGAACCATCGGAGATCAGTCCAGCTCCAGCACCGACTCTTACCTGAGCTTGCGATTGTAAGCTTATGAAAAGTAGTGAAGCGGATAGTAATAACTTAATTTTATTCATTCTTATTCAAGTTTCAATGCAAAGGTAAAAATAGGTTACGTATAAGGGATTATATTTATGTGTTTTTAACGATAATGACAATTCAGTGATATTAAGAGCAGTAGGGTTTATGATTCTTTCCGCACTGGCATTTACTGTGCAGAACGGCTTTATAAGATGGGTAGATCATATCCCTACCATGGAATTGGTTTTTTTCAGATCATTTAGTTCTCTGCTTATCTGCCTGGTATTGTTAAAACGCCTGTCTATTTCACTTCCGGGTAATCGCCCTTCGTGGTTGGTAGCTAGGGGAGTAGTCGGTGTAATATCTATGGCCATATTTTTTAAAGCTTTTCAGATTATGCCGATGGGAACCATTGTATCGATGCGGTATTTGTCTCCGATATTTGCGGCATTTATGGCTGTCTATTTTCTGAAAGAGAGAATCTATGCCATGCAGTGGTTGTTTTTTCTGATCGCCTTTGGTGGCGTGGTTATGCTCAAGGGTTTCGATGCTCGAGTCAGTATGTATGGACTAGGTCTGGCTTTTCTGACGGCTTTCTTTTCCGGTATGGTCTATGTCATTCTGAGGAAGATCGGAAATTCTGAACATCCGATATTAATCGTTGGGTATTTTATGGCGATGGGTGTCCTTGTAGGAGGGATAGGAATGATGTGGGATTGGCAACAACCGATAGGTGTGGAGTGGGTTGTCTTATTGACACTCGGGATTTTTGGTTTTTTCGGTCAGTACTTTATGACCCGTGCATTTCAAGTAGCTGAGGCCAATGTGGTAGCTCCTTTTAAGTATGCAGAAGCGGTGTTCACCTTAGCAATGGGTTGGGCGATTTTTGATGAATACCAGACGATATGGAGCTTGCTAGCCATAGCATTGATTATCTCCAGTTTAGTAGGGAATGTATGGGTTAAAAAACACAAGGAAGCACGCAATTGACTACGTAATTAAGTTCCCTTCATCATCCCATTCTGCTTGTACTTCTCGCTTAGATTGATCCACATATATGGGCAGTAGTTTTTCATCGTACGCCATGCCGTGCTTGTCCAGGACATCTTGAGGTACACCGTCCCAGATGTTGGGCCTATTGCCTACATAACCTAGGTCTTCTATACCCATCTTAGTTGTGTAGTAACCGGTTAAGGTTAAGTTGCGGATATGCGTGAAGAATTTTCTTCCCGGTTCTAGTTGAGGGGAAGATTCATCCTTATCTGGATAGGCTATATCATCGATGATGTTTATCTGATCGGCTTCTGACAAGTTGGTAAAGGATTGATTGAACCTGCGATTGGATTCAATTTCTAACCACATCAACCCACCTCTTAATGGAAGTTGATGTCGAGGAAGGTCTTTAACGATGAATTCTATAAATGCTGGGACTTCAGCATCTGTTGCGGATCCTGCAGTAGTTGTTGCTGGCAGTATGATGTCACATAAGACGGCGATGGTAGCTAATTCTTCTTCATTGAAGTATTGTTCAGCCATGATTTTTTCATCATGTTCAATTTCTGCGGGTGTTCTTCCGTAGAACTTTTCATCGGAAGGTATTTCGGTTTCTACATTCTCTATTTTACATCCACCCGTGGTCGTAATGGTTGCACCAGCGATGCCACCTATAAGTAAGGATTTAAGTGTTTCTCTCCGTTTCATATTTCTCTTTTTTTCAATTGTTCAACTAGGTGTTCTGAAGCCCTCATGCTGAGCGCCAAGATGGTCCATGTGCAATTCTTGTCTGCTTGAGAAGTAAAAACGCCTGCATCGACTACGTACACGTTTTCTGCATCGTGCAAGGCTCCCCATTTATTGGTTACAGAAGTTTTAGGGTCGTTGCCCATTCTAGTAGTCCCTACTTCGTGGATGATCTGACCTGGTGCAAGTAAACCATAGTTTTTTTCCTTTCCAGGAATGTCTCCGATAACTTGTCCACCCATATTGTCAATTACTTCGGCGAATGTCTCCACCATATGACGTGCTTGATTCACCTCATAATCCGACCATTTATAATTGAATTTCAATACAGGTATTCCATAGGCGTCTACTGTGTCAGGGTCTATGGTACAGCGGTTTTCATACCTGGCTATGGATTCTCCTCTTCCTGCCATTCCTACGAATGAGCCATAAAAACGTTTTACGTCTTTTCTTAATTTATCTCCGTATCCTCCGACTTGACCACCGATAAATTTATTCATTCCTTCTATGTCGTAACCGAAACCGTATGCCGGCATGCCCATTCCTCCCCATACTTCGATGTGGTACCCTCTCGGGAAATCTAGTTTTTTATTGTCGCCCCACCATGGACTGTAGACGTGTAGCCCACCTACACCATCTTCATTATAGATTTTACGATCCATCAATTTAGGGACGAAACCTGTAAGGCCAGAGCCAGTACTATCGTGTAGATATCTTCCTACATGATCGCTGCTGTTGCCCAGTCCATTGGGGTGCTGGGTACTTTTAGAATTCATGAGAATGCGAGCGGTAGAGCATGCTGAAGCACCTAGCACGACCGAGCGCCCTTTCAGTTTATATTCCTTTCTATCTTTTTTATTGATGTAAGAAACACCGGTGGCTTTTCCTTCACCATCTGTAGTCACCGTTCTCACCATACTATCGGTGTATAGATCTACTTGACCGTTTTTCTGCGCAGGAAATATGAAGACCGATCCGGAAGAAAAGTCAGCATAGGCATTGCACGATCTATTGCATTGTGAGCAATAGAAACATACGCCTCTGTCGTTATTGATTTTCTTGGTAAGGATAGAAAGCCTTGCAGGGATTACTGGAATGCCCATCTTGCGCGCACCTTTAGTATAATACAGCTCATGGAGCCGCGGTTTCGGTGGTGGTAAGAAGTATCCATCGGGGTCGTTGTACAATCCTTCGTTGGATCCGAACACACCGACGAGCTTGTCCAGTCTATCGTAAAAAGGTTTTACTTCATTATACGTTATGGGCCAGTTAGCACCCAGACCATCTATGCTGCGGCGTTGGAAATCATCGGGTCCGAATCGGAGCGATATTCTCCCCCAGTGGTTGGTCCTACCTCCCAACATGCGAGATCGCCACCACTTGAAATCGGTGCCTTCTTCGTGGGTGTAAGGTTCTCCTTCTACTTCCCAGTCTCCCCATGACATATCGTAATCACCGAATGCTCGATTCGTACTTGCGCCTCTTCTGGGAGATTCCCATGGCCACTTCATCTGGGTAGCGGTTTTGGGGTCTTTGGGATCGAAGAATGGTCCGGCCTCTATTACTGCTATTTTCATTCCTGAATTAGCGAGAACATGTGCTGCCATTCCTCGACCTGCGCCTGATCCTACGATGATGGCATCATATTCTTTGGGAGAT
>CAZFJO010000175.1:0-8374 GCA_964518915.1 uncultured Saprospiraceae bacterium | reverse complement strand
AATCTACCAGATCTTATACCACAGTAACTAAACTCATGTCAACGCAAGAGTTTTTGAGCCAAGTAATTGAAGCTAAAGAAGAGCAGGAAGGCGCTGTAGAGAATTAAAGTAAATCGAGCAATTGCACTTGGGTATTAAAGTAGACAAGCATCCACCTACGTTCTTTTAATTGTATATGGTGATGGATGTCTCGATTGATTGAATAGACGTCAATATTCGTCATTGAATCAAATACCCTAGTTCCTTTTTAAATAATCTATATTTATATATGATGAAAAGCCTAATGTGTAGTTGTGAAAGAGGTCTTCCGTGTAGATGTATGAAATCCTACACTTAAATTAGGCCTAGAGTAATTAGTGTCACAGGAAATTAATTGAGCAAGAATATCTTCTTCGATTCGATGGTTTTTCCGTTATCAACCATAATAAAATATACACCAGCAGCATACTTTCTGAGGTCTAGCTTACGGTATGGAGAGTCTGATGTATTCGTAGTTTCTATAAGTACATCTCCTTTTTTATTAAAAAGTGTTATGGTCACAGGATCATTTTCTGGAACATCGGTTGATACCGTCAGATAATCTGAGCATGGATTAGGATATATATCGATATTGAATACTTTTTCTGGTGCTTCTTCCAGCTCCGCCATTGCATATGAATACTGAATATCTCTCACCTGGGATTTTAATTCCATTATGGTATATGAAATCTTGTTCAGCTTACTGTACTGTTTTCTTTTGCCTACTCTTATAGACTTAAACAAAGAAGCAGATACCATGCTAGAGGTATTCTTCTTAGTAGATTCTTCTTTTTCAGCAACCTCTATCTCCGTAATTGATTCGACTTTATCAACCGCAGCGAAATCCATGGACTTAAAATATTCTTTATTGCTCTCTACTGATCCCCATATTACATTATCGACAGAAGCTACTGTGGAGATAGAATTAACGGCAATGGATTGAGGCGTGTAATTCTGAGTATTGATCCAGTTTTCCCATTGTCCATAAGATACTTGTCCTATGTCTCTGACACTAAAATCCTTAGACGAGATGGCATATATACTCGGAAACCGATTCACTTGATATAAGTAACTTATATCATTGGTTCCTTTTTCAATATTTATAGTAGGATAAGCATTCTGAGCCCAATTTCCATAAGTGAAATCGTTACACTTATCTTGACCGAATATGCAATCTTCGCAAGTTGATTGATCGGCTTCTATAAAAAGAACCATCACTTCTCCTGATCCTGAAGGGCCATACTTGTCATATATATCCTCAAGAACTCCTTCTTCATTGTATGTCCAGCATGGTTTGCACCAAGTAGAAGAGAAATTTAAGATCACAGATTTACCCTCATCGAGGTACTCGTAGAGATTGTGATATGCACCTTTTACATCTTTAACAGTGAAATCTTTGGCCTTCGACATAACTATACTTGCCTGTGTAGATGGGAAGGCAAGCAAAAATAAAACGCAACTAGTTAATATAGTTCTTATCGGAACCATCGGGAGTTAGTAAAGTTTAGGTCAAATCGTCAACACAAAATTAATATAATTTCCCAATAATACACATATATTATTTATTAATATGATAATTGAATTACATTTTTTATTATTTCATGTTTTTCAATTACTTGAATACACCTAATCTAGTCGGGCTATAAGTTGATAAATCGAAACAAGATTTGGTGCCGGACATCATATTTTATTAAGAATATTGGGATTTTCCTCATTTCGTGTGCTATGCCACAGGTTACTTGTATGATTGCCATTCTTGTTTAACATAGCATCGTTTTTAATTGACTGCTTCTTTTATACAGGGTATTTAACGCATAGGATGTTATACATTAATAGAATACAGCTTTTCAATAGCTTTATTGCTCTTAGCCAAAATAGATGCTCTAATCTGCTTAAAGGTTGATGTCAACATACCATTGTCTTCAGTCCATTCCTCTGTATCCAGGTGGAACTTCCTAACTCTCTTGAAATTAGGGAGTTTATCGTTTACTAAGTCTATTTCCTGTTGTATCAGCGCTTGAACCTTTATATTATGAACCATGTATTCCGGTGAACTCCAGTGTACCTTATGCACCTTACACCATTCTTTTATATGGATAAAATTAGGCACCAGAACAGCCATGACGAATGGCCGCTTGAAACCGATAACAAGTGCCTGATTGATATATTTAGACTCTAGTATTGATTGTTCTATGGGACTAGGGGCGATATACTTTCCGCTTGAAGTCTTGAAAACATTTTTCTTTCTATCTTTTATAATCAAGTATCCTGCGCCATTTATTGCTCCTATGTCTCCTGTTCTGAGCCACCCATCAGCATCAATTGTTGCTGCTGTTTTTTCAGGTTGCATAAAATAGCCTTGCATAACATTCTCTCCCCGCACAAGAATCTCCCCATCTTCTTCACTGATAGTGACCTCAACACCAGGTATGGGTTTTCCTACAGAACCTCTCTGCTCTAAGCTTTTCTTAATATTACTCATACTTACTATGGGACTGGTCTCTGTAAGCCCATATCCTGTCACTAAGTTTATACCGATATTAAAATACAAGGTTTCCAAGTTTTCTCTTAAGTGTGCAGCTCCGACGAACACGTTCTGAACATTTCCTCCTAAGTTGTTTTTTAATTTGCTTAAAACAAGTATTCTAGCAACCTGAAGTTTCATCTTGAGGATGAAATTAAGGTCTTTCTCTGTCGTACGCTCCCCTAGCCCAAGTGCCCAATCAATTAACTTGCGAACAATTATATTTTGCTGAGCTCGATTATCCTGAAAAGCTTCATACATCTTTTCAAGAATTCTGGGAACGGCGGTAAAGAAGTGAGGTTTTACATCCATAAAGTTCTGCCTCAGACTATTTCTACTGGTACTTAAGTATATGTCTCCTTCTGACTTTAAGTACATATATATTGCCGCCCGCTCAAATATGTGGCTATAAGGTAGGAAGCTCATTACACGCTGGCCTTTCTGTAATGGAAAAAGCTTGTAAGCCGAAGTTAAATTACTGACGATGTTTCGATGGTTGAGCATTACTCCTTTAGGATTCCCCTCACTTCCTGAAGTGTACATGATAACCATAAGATCTTCTGCACGTAGTTGATTTCGTATGGATACAATTTCAGGGAGTCGATCTTCGTCATATGATTCAATCCGAATCGGACGGAAAAATCCTTCTTCTTCTGATTGTAGGTGCCTTACATATTCTAAGAAATTACCCTCTAGTTTCAAGGATCTAACTTTATAGTACAGACCTGCATCTGCAGTAATACATAATTTTACGCTCGTTTGATTGAGAACATAAGCCATTTCTTTTTCCGAAGAGGTAGGATGCATAGGCACAAGTACAATCCCTAAAATCTGAGCTGCCAGGTCTATAATAATCCACCTACGGTTAGCCATTCTAGGAATGACACATATTCTATCCCCTTTCTTATATCCTTTATCTAGCATCCATAAGGACAGGCCAATTGCTGCTGCGGTAATGTCCTCCATAGAATGACCAATCCACTTATTATCCGATTTCTCATATACAGTCGATTCCGTTAATGGAAGAAAGGATGCATCCAGAAAAAGATCTATTACTCGACTTGCCATTTCTCTAAGGTATAATTATCTGCCATAATTAATAAGTAGAATTAAAATTCTTATTGCTTGATATCAATAAGCTTATACAGAATTTCGAAGTACTTAGGGAAAGAAGGAAGGTCGTTGTGCTTTCCTTTTTTAATAGGGTGTAGTTTCACCTTATCAGGGAGTTCATCGTGTAGTCGCTGGCTATGAGCATAAGGAATTAACCGGTCATGGGTACCATGTATGATGTGAATGGGACATTGTGTATCACCTAAGTAGGATCTAGTATCTATAGGATATCTAAGCAACCATTTAATAGGCATAAACCATGCATATCTGGTAATGTTCTTTATGAACTGGTAATAGGGAGAATCCAGTATGAGCAATTCAGGTTGTTTCTCGGAAGCTACATAAGCCGCTATACCTGATCCCATACTTCTTCCGAATACCACAATTTTCGAATCTTTATACCGCTCCTCGACCCAGTCATATACCGTTGTTGCGTCACGGAATAAAGTTTTCATCGATCGTTTACCCTTAGATTTTCCGAATCCACGATAGTCCATCATTATGAAATCATATCCATTGCTCAGGAAATCTTTTGAGAACTTACCCCACCCTTTAATACTTCTACTATTCCCTTTTAAGTAATATATAATTCCACGGCTGTTAGGTACCTTGAAGTAAACGGCATTGACATACCCACCATCTTCCATGTTGAAATGTAATTCTTCATGTGGGAAATCATATCTGTATTGAAATCCCGAGCCGAGGATCTCCGGCCTAAAGAAAAAGAAATGCTGAAAGAAATAAAAGAATAAGCACAGTCCTACGTAAATCCCTACTATCCATATTAGTATCATCGACATTGCTTCTTGTACGTTAATGATAGAAATAATTCTGGACAAGTTAAAACGCATCTAAAAATTGATTAATCATTTTTATATTTTAGAGTCTAATACTTGTAAGCTATGGCTGAAAAAAAGAAAATAGATAAATCCTTACTAATCTCTGTAGTAGCTTTATTGATAAGCCTTGGTACTATGGCTATTTCTATCATTGAGACCGATATTATGAAGGGCCAGCAAAAAATAATGATGGATCAGAAGTACGCCTCCGTATGGCCATATATGCAACGGGATCTTACGACTAATTATGGAAAAGAAGAGAGTTCATTTAGTTTCGCTATGGAAAACAAAGGAGTGGGTCCTGCTTTGATAAAGGATGTTACTTATTTATTCAAAGGTGATACTGTAGAAACTTGGACTTTTTATGATTCATTGACAGCGCATTACCCATCACTAAAAATCCCCCAATATTCTAATCGCAACATAGATGACCTAGTGATGTCTCCTGGACAGAATGTAACCTTGGTGAAATTTCGACTCAACAATACCGATTCTTCTTCTGCTATTCTAAATACAATGCAACGAGATTTCAAGGTTTCTTTCTGCTATTGTTCAATCTATGGAGAATGCTGGTACTATGCAGACAATGAAGTAGTGCAATCTGATAAATGTGAGATCTACACAGAAGTGAATTAATATGAACCCCATCCAGATTTTTTCCTTTTTAATTTTCACCATAGGTGTCGGAGTATACGCCAGCTATAAAGTCAGAAAAGAGAGTCTAGATAGTCCGGATGGGTATTTCCTAGCTGGAAGAAGTCTGACGGGCGTTGTGATTGCTGGTTCGCTTATATTAACCAACATATCTACAGAGCATCTTATAGGCATGAACGGATCTTCTTATAAGAATGGATCACTGGTTATTACTTGGGAAGTAACTTCTGCCATTGCCTTGGTAATCGGGGCTCTTTACTTTGTCCCTCGTTATTTAAAAATGGGCTTGACAACGATACCTGAATTTCTAGAGACTCGATTCGATGGCCTGACCCGTACACTTATTGCTGGAATGCTGATTGTCTCTTTTATTGTTACGCTATTGCCGATTGTTCTCTACACGGGTGCGATTAATATTGAAGGGCTTTTCGATTTATCAGAAACACTTGAGATTACAAGAGCTCAGGGCATCTGGCTAAGTGTACTTGTAGTTGGTATTTTAGGAGCCATATATTCTATTTATGGAGGACTTAAAATGGTGGCTTACACAGATACAATCAACGGATTTGGGTTGGTAATTGCAGGATTGTGCGTACCCTTATTCGCTTTATATAGTATAGGAGATGGAAATATAGTAGATGGATTAGCGACTGTATATAACCATGCTCCAGAAAAATTCAGAGTTGTCAGTGATGAGCCTTCCTATGGTTCTGGATCGCGAGAGTCTATATTGCCATTCAGTGTATTGTTTACAGGAATGATTATCAATCAACTTTATTTCTGGTGTATGCACCAGCATATTATTCAACGAGCTTTAGGGGCTAAGTCTCTTAAAGAAGCGCAGAAAGGACTTCTGCTTGCAGGCGCGATTAAGATTTTATTACCGCTGATCATAATCCTACCAGGTATAATTGCATACTACTATTTCGGTGATACATTTTATAATCAAGATGATGCTGTTTATCCTGCGTTAGTAAAGAAAGTATTGCCATTGTGGTTGTCAGGTTTCTTTGCTGCAGTCATAGTCGGTGCCATTCTGAGTACGTTCAATAGTGCACTTAATAGTGCTGCAACCATTTTTAGCTTTGACATATATCAGAAATACATCGATAAAGAAGCTTCACCACGAAGATTGGTTAAGGTAGGTAGATGGGTGTCGCTGGTATTAGCTGCGTTTGCTATTTTAGTGGCTCCTTATGTAGCCAGTGCACCACAGGGGCTTTATCAGTTATTACAGCAACTCAATGGCATATTTTTTATTCCTATGGCCAGTGTGATCATAGCTGGATTCGTATTCAAAAATGTATCTGCATTTGGTGCTAAGATTGGACTTGTATTCGGCCTGTGTTTTTATATAACTTGCAATTTCATTTTGAAAATCGACCTACACTTCGTTCATATATGGGGAATCGAGTTTGTATTAAATATTGTAGCTATGCATTTGGCTTCAAGCTTCAGGCCTAATCTAGGAAAGTTCCAGATACAAGATATGAAGATGGTAGACCTTACACCGTGGAAGCACAGAAAATGGGTAAGCGCGGTGCTTATAATAATTACAATAGGAATTTATGTAGCTCTAGGAAGTCATTGATCGGTAGAAGGAAGGTTCTTTTTAGAACGATTTTCTATTGTTTCTAAGATCATTCCACCGAGAATAATAAACATACCTACCATAATCGAAACATCGGCCATATTGAATATCCCCGTTCTGAATATTCCGAAGTCCATGTGTAGAAAATCAGTCACCGAACCATATAAGTAACGATCGTATAGATTGCCTATGCCACCTCCTGCTATAAAGCTAAATGCAATTATAAGAGCAGGCGATAATTTCTTAGAGAACAATAGATATATGATCAACCCAAAAATGATAATAGTAGGTAGTATCAGAAATAATGCCCAGCGAACTACACCTTCTGCACCGGCTCCCATACTTAAGAAGGCACCCGTGTTTTCGACATTTGTTAGCATAAGGAAATCACCCATTACATCTATCTGCTTATTAGGTTTTATTTCATCTCTGACAATGTTCTTACTTACTTGATCACAGCCTATATTAGAAATAATAAGAACTAGAATGATACCTATTTTCCAGGTTTGATTTTTTATCAGGTTTTTCAATGAAATGGTTTATTAATGTAATTTAGGATGAATATATAACATCTTGTTCAAGATGAAGGCCATTGTTATGATATTATCCATGGTTGCAGACTTTTAAGTAATGATAGACATCTTTCCACAACCGAAAAGCAGTTAAATAT
This sequence comes from uncultured Saprospiraceae bacterium, assembly GCA_964518915.1. GTDB lineage: Bacteria > Bacteroidota > Bacteroidia > Chitinophagales > Saprospiraceae > JABDLO01. The sequence continues at coordinate 965 of CAZFJO010000175.1, read as the reverse complement.
CACATTTAAAATTCATCAGAAGTACTTAGTTTTTAGATTTGCCGAAGATATTCTTTTTTGCTTTTTTACCTAAAACAGGTTTAGGTCTCGGAGCCGATGAAGAAATCTGATCGTACAGTTTTTCAACATGTACGAAATAACCATCCTCTTTTTTCAAGCCTCTATAACTTCCATCTGGATACTGTGTCGGTCCCTGACCTGGTAACTGTCCCATTCTCTGTATAAGATTGTCATAGACGATCATCTCAAGCGAGCTATTAAAATTCAGGCCTACGTTAGCATCTTTAGAAAACTCTAAAACCATTCTTGATTTTATATCTTCTCTTCCGCCTTCTTCCATGAACTTAAGCATCGGGTATCCAAACTGAATTTTATCTCCATCTATATACATGATATCCAGGACTTTACGATTAGTAAACTGATCTACTTCATCATATCCATATAATAGATAAACCTGCTTTCCTTCTGGTGTCTGTTCTGAAGCAATGTTATAATACATTGCTCCGTACCAGTAATCCTGATCAAGGATGTCGTATTCTACATCATCCATTTCTGAACTCATATCTTGAAGCTTCACGTACTTCCCATCAGGGAACTGAACATAACCCATATATTTATGCGTATGCGCATCTGTTTTAACCCTTAGAGTGTATATTTTAAGCTTCTTGTCATCGGGTTGTTTTATCGATAACCAGATATTTTCAGTAAATGAATGTGTATAGGAATCTGGATGATCTAAGTAAGCTTCACAAGCTTTTACAACCGTTTCTCTGACGCGCAATTGTGAACTCAGAGCTGCTGCATTGTAATTAATGTCACTATAATACAATAGGTCACTGGCCAGCGTTTCGATGTCACTGTCTTGACTATGCACAGAGGTAAAACTCAGACATACAATCATTAAACCTAAAATGTAAGAACTATTAGTCAGATAATTTAATCTATGTTTCATAGCTATATAAGAT
>CAZFJO010000174.1:0-8420 GCA_964518915.1 uncultured Saprospiraceae bacterium | reverse complement strand
TGTTCAGCAATATAATTAGATCATACCAGATGCCATTCTATCTGCATCAGCTACCATAGGGTAAATGTAATGTATGGGTACAAGAAGATCAAGATAGAACCTTCCATACTATAAACAATAATCCGGCGGTATAATTCATGCCTGATCGAGTCCTCTCCGCTTTTACTCTTCTTCATCCTCATACATATACTCCTCCAGGTCCTCAATAATTGTTAAGACCCAATGAATCATTTTTATACTCAAGAACTTCGATAATCCAGCTTTCTTCACAGCGCTTTTCAACACTTTTATACGTTTATAACCAATGTTATTTTCCTCCGCTATTTCAATATACTCATCCCACTCTTCATGAGAAATCATATCGAACTGTCCTCGCATAATGTCCATATCTGTAGGATCATGAATGTCGTATTCTGGCATCTAAAGATTTTTTAAATAAATTATTAATTTGTCACATATTGAGTGTGAAGAACGCACTACGAATAAGTAGTAAAATTAATATAATATAGAAGTGTTTTTCTATTTCTATTGAGGTTTGGGTATTCGTATGTATAAAAGACTGCTCTTCCGCATATAAGAACTCAGAAGCTAGCAATAAAATTGATGAAGTAGTATCTAAATCCTTTTAGTTCTTGGATTAACCAGACTTATGATTATTATTCAACACTGCCTTATATCAGTTATATTTGATACAACCGACCTTCGAATTCTCGAAATGCAAATCTAAAAGTGTAAATTGTACGATTTAGCTTCTAGAAGATATTTTTCCTTTGATTTTGTAAAAACTATTTCCATAAATATCCGGATAAATATCTTATCATAAACTACCCCACATATTGACTACCCGAAACCTGATAATATGCTGTATGGCAGGCCTTGCCATGATTCACGCAAATAACCTTTATGCCCAGATAGAAAATTTTGACATCGAATATATATACGATGACTATGTCACCTTCCTAGAAACAGATGAAGAAGGTCATATCTGGTTTCCTAACTACGAAGAAAATGATTTCGTCCGATATTCAGGTCACGAAACTTATCCGCTTGGTTTACCTGAAATTTTAGATGGACCTATAGATTACTATAGATTTGAGAAACCTATCTTTATCGAAGGTGACTTGATCATAACTAGTAGAACGCAACTGTCCCTCTTCGATCCTTCTACAGAAAGTCTTGAGACCTTATTTGAACTACCTGATCAAGAAAGCATCGACTATATCTATAAAGATGATTCGGGTGCCATATTTATATTTGCACACCATGATTCGAAAAACCTAAGACCCGTTTACTACGCTAAGCAAGGCAGGATGTATGAATTAGCGTTCGATCTCTACGAGCATTTTGGCAGTGAACAAATACCGTTCTGGTTGATACTAAATGATGCGAATGGTTTACTATACTTTCATGGGCTACACGATGGTTTAACCATCTTAAACACAAAAGGAGAAAGACAAGAACTGTTTCTGCAAGATCCACAAGAATTTAAAGACAAGTATCCTTGTAGTGTCTTTAGATTGGACAATAAAAATAATCTATGGAGGCTACACCGAAAAGATGTAGAAATCTACCATCCTGGATCAGGTACTTTTATCAGACTACCCCTTTCAGGCAGGATCGAAGTAAATAGTAACTGTCCTGAAAACAAGAAATCTGGATGGGGCACAAGAGTGATATATGAGGACAGCAAGGGCAGACTATGGATAGGCGGCGAAGATTCGTACTTATTTATGGTTGATATGGCCACAGGTTCATTTACTTCTTTTGCTAAAAAGCTAATTGATGACATAGGAGGAAGAGGTGGTTCCATTGCATCATTGGTAGAAGATAAAAACGGTAATATTTATGGGGCCAAAAGGGGCGGAGTCTTCAAAATATCTGAAAAGACCAATTATTTCAAAAACTATCTTACAGATTTAAAAAATGTAGACCACCCTATTTATGATTTAGAGCCCAATTCGAGTCAAGAAGCAGCGTATCTAAGGCTTCAAGAAAATGAAATTGTCAATGCAGAGTTAAACGGCTTTGGAGAAGATGAAGAAGGAAATATCATAACCAATGACTTTCGATTTATATTTAAGATTAATCTAAATTCTGGCAAAACAGAAATTCTTCCACTTTTCGGCCCCAATTCTAACCTTTTAGTAGCAATCAATAAAGAAAAGAAATTAGTTTCCATGTGGGGAAGTGTCTATCGCTTCGATGAAGAAAACAATATCACTTATCTTGATAATCCGCCTAGCAGAGTAGTAGATGTACTCTTTCAAAAAAATGGAAATGTGTGGTATAGTGGTAAGCGAAGCGATAAGAATATTATAAATACTAGCCTTCCCTTATTTGTAAAAGCAGATCCTCTTTCACTTGAATATGCAGACAACTTTGTTGATCCTGAAGGACAGGTCGATTTCCACAAAATACAAGTTTCTTCTATGTCAGAAGATGAAGATGGGGATATATACCTGGGGACGACCATAGGAATTGTTAGAATTGATGGAGAGTCAGAAAACGTTGTGGAGCTTGGATTTGAGTACAAATGGGAAGATTCTGATGTTAATCTAATCGACAAGAATCCACTGAATGTTCAACCCATAGAAAAAAACAAAATTGGTTTTAATACTCGTTCAGCATTTGGTATTATTAATACTGAAAACAATACTTTAGAAAATTATCTCACGAAAGAAAAATTAGGCCTTGAGACCATTTTTTGCAGTTTTTTTGATAATGAAAATGAAATCTGGCTAGGAAGCAATCACCTACTAAGTTATTACAATTTCACGACGAAAGAATACATCCACTTTTCCTCTGATGATGGTTATAAAATTGTAGACAAAACCCATTTTATCAAAGCAATGAAAAATGGGCATATAGCCGTAGGAACTGATAATGGACTTAACACTTTTCAACCAGATTCACTGCTACAGCAATATAGAAGAAATTCGATTCGCGATCGAAACACGAATTTGGAGTTATCACATTATTCATTCATACATGGAAAGTCTGATACCGTAAGTGATAAAAATCATTTCTTGAAAGGTGATAGTGAATTAATCTTCAATTACAATGACAAAATGATCCAGTTGGACTTTTCTCTTATTGATTATACAAAGCCCAGCAATCATGTCTATTCCTACTGGCTAGAGGGTCTAGATAGAAGTTGGTCAGATCCCGTTAAGTCTCCGAGTCGTCAATATACCAGTCTGGCAGCTGGAAATTACACTTTGAAAGTTAGGGCTAATAATGGCAATGGGGTTTGGAGTAGTAATGAACTGTCAATTCCTATTAAGGTAAGGCAAGCATGGTACAAAACATGGTTGTTTTTCGGCCTTTGTTTCCTATGTTTTCTAGTGGCAGCATATGCAGTGGTCAAACATTACCTAAGGCTTGAGAAAGGTAAATTAGATAAACTAGCGAGGGAGAAGGAAGCCATCCAGCTTAAAGAATTAGATGATGCAAAAAATCTCTTCTTTACCAACATCACCCACGAATTCAGAACTCCGCTTACTGTCATCAAAGGCGTAAATGAAAATAGTGATGCATTGTTCAATGAAAAATCCCTAATTCGCCGGAATAGTAATAATCTACTTCAACTGATTAACCAATTGCTTGACCTTTCTAAACTGGAATCGAGAAAGCTCAAGCTTAATCTTAGCCAAGGAAACATCGTCAGTTATATCCAATACCTGACTGCTTCTTTTTATTCAATGGCTAAAGAAAAGAAGATTCAACTTGATTTCAACTCAGAGCTCGACGAATTAATAATGAATTTTGATGAAGTTCGAATTCAGCAGATCATCTATAATTTACTTTCCAATGCCATTAAATTCACTCCTGAAGATGGGGCAATAAAAATCTCTCTAACAAAGAGTCATGGTGATCATCAGGAACTTAAAATATCAGTAAAAGATAGTGGCCACGGGATACTTAAGCAAGATCTACCTCATCTTTTTAATCACTTCTTCCAGGTTAGCAATTCGGTAACGAAGATAGGCGAAGGAACGGGAATTGGGCTGTCCTTGACCAAGGAATTAATCGAACTTATGGATGGTAGCATCGAAGTAAGAAGCGAATTGAATAAGGGGTCAGATTTTACAGTCCTACTTCCTATAAAGACAGATATTTCTGATGAATTGGTTCCTACAAAATTCGAAATTGACAATGAGGCCATCCTTCCTTACATTTCAAATAAGACAACCCAAAATGGCCGCTTGATCGCTCCAGAATCACATGCATCGCAAAAGAATCTTCCAATCCTTCTCCTGATAGAAGATAACGCTGATATAGTCACCTACATCTGCAGTATTCTTGAAGATCAATATCAGATCGTAATCAGTGTGAATGGTGACCTTGGAATTCAAAAGGCCATTGAAATTGTTCCTGACATCATCATTAGTGATGTAATGATGCCCATTAAAGATGGTTATGAAGTGTGCCAAACGCTCAAACAGCACAAAAGCACAGACCATATTCCCATCATCTTATTAACAGCAAAAGCCAACCTTAGTGACAGACTAGAAGGTCTAAAATATGGAGCCGATGCTTACATCAATAAACCTTTTGTGAAAGAAGAATTGTTTGTAAGTTTAGAGCAACTATTACTGGTTAGAAAAAAAATCCAGGAAAAGTATAATCAGCAAATCATTGCTCCGCAAGCAGCTTTAACTGATGAAAAGGATGCCTTCTTTAATAAATTAAAAGATGTAGTCACAGATAACTTATCGGATCGCTTGTTTGGTGTTCCGGAATTGGCTAAGGCTTTACTCATGAGTCAACCACAGGTTTATAGAAAATCTAAAGCACTTCTTGATAAGACTCCTTCAGCTGTGATTAACATGATGCGTCTGAATAAGGCCAGAGAATTCCTTAAAAACACAAATCACAGCATATCAGAGATTGCTACCTTAGTCGGATACAAGGATGCCAATTATTTCTCAAGAGTTTTTCAGCGCGAGTTTGGCTCTTCGCCATCCACTTTTCGTAAACAACAGATAACCAAGTAATTAGCACTTAATACACACGCATTTTGATAGAATAGTGCTAGTCGTTTTTTGTTCATTGAGTACAATTCCGCTTAGTTTTGCAGCGAAGATAATGCCCAAGTGAAATTATTTTTTCCTGCATTCCCCGATGCACCTATTGCGAAATCTATTTATCTAAATATGAACAAATGAATATAGTGAAACCTCTGTATCAGAATTATCCTGATCGCTCTTTAGTCCTTAATGAGTACAAGAAGAAGATGACCATTGTCCAACAGAAGGGAACATCTATCATCTCAAAAGCAGACATTGACTTCTTAAAAGCAGACAACAACTACTGCGAAATTCATCTTAGCAGTGGTAAAGTTATTCTCTGTTCCAAGACCTTGAAACACATGTCTCAGAAATTGCGCCAGCCCAACTTCATCAAAGTGCATCAATCTCATGTGATCAATGTTGACAAAATCAGCCACATTAACGCTTCCTTTAGCGAATTGCAAATGGAAAGAGGCGCTCAAATTCCTATTTCGAGATCATCCAAGGCCGGATTAAAGGAGATGATGAAATTGAGATTTGATTAAAAGGATTCTACCTAAACACCTACAGAAGTAAAATTTATGAAAAAAATAATTACAATAATATTCACCGCTATTATAGTACTAGTCGGTCACGACACATCACTTGCCCAAGAGTGTCCAGGTTATGATCCTGGAGCATTAACAGGAAGTACTTCACCTCCTTCTTCAGGTTTCATCTTAAGTGGTAGACAATGGCAAAGTAAACCTTCTTCCGGAAGTTACAGCGACATATCTGGAGCAACATCACCTTCTTATAGCCCTGGATCATTAACTTCAACAAGAATTTATCGAAGAAAGGATACGTATTGCAACTTATCAGCCAGTTGTTCTGATATATATACTACACCGCAAACCATATCCATAAAACAGGTGCCTACCGTTACCATATTTGGAGCTGAAGGTATTTCATGCTCTGATGATGGCTTTATCAATTTTACTTCCAGCTACACTGGTGGAGTTTCAGGTGAAACGTACAGTTATCAGTGGTGGTATGCGGTAGCAGGAGCTACAACCTATAATAACATTCCTGGAGCAAATTCGTCAACCTATTCCCCTAGCAATCCTCTTATTGGTACAAGAGATTATCGACTTCAAGTAACAGATAGTCAAGGCTGTTTTGATGTGGGCCGACTATCCAATCAGAAAACCCAAACCGTATACGAATCACCAAGCATACGTCTATCCATAGGAGGTACAAATACACAAGTTGTAGAGCGGACCGTTTGTTCTGATGCTAGCCTTTCAGGTGACTTGTTTGCCATCAAAGATGTTGGCGGAGCTTTGGTTTACGAATGGTTTCAATCAAGTTCTGAAAATACCGGCTATTCTCAAATATCAAATCCTTCAGGAAGTTCAAGTAATCAATTCCCTCTTTCATTTCCAGTTGGCGTTCACTACTTCAAGGTCTCTGCCCTTGATCCCGATCAAAACTTTTGCCCAAGTCCACTTTCTAACAGTGTAAAACTTACCGTAGTTGATCCTCCAACTGCTAACATTTTAAGTTCTGTAGCTAGATGTGCAGGAGATGATATAACCCTTATTTCCAGTCATACAGGAGGAACTTCCACTTGTAATTCATACCAGTGGTTCAAATCTACTACAGGAAGTACTGGTACCTTTGTGCTCATACCTGGGGCAACTAGTATTAATTATACCTTCCCTGCTACTGACGATGCCTACTACAAGGTTCAAAAGACATGCAATGACATTTATGATTGCGAATATCCTATGTCTGGACCGAAACGTGGTGCTCTAGTAAATAATGGCAGTACAAGTTTATCAGGAGCAGGAAGCATAGATTATGGTTCAGAAAGAACATTGACGGCAACAGCCTCTGGAGGTACGATAGGAATAGGGACACAGGTAGTACAATATGTATGGTATAAATCTACTAGTGGCCTAGCTGGTCCTTACCAAGAAATAGATATTACAGCTGCACCTACATATAATACAGGCCCTTTATTTGAAACGACGTGGTATAAAGCACTGTATACCGCTGGAGGCACACCAACTTGTACATATATGGAATCTGACCCAATTGAAGTAGATGTATGCAATCCTTTACCAATATTGTATGTGAATACTTTAGCCAGTACTAATGGAAATGGAAGTAGCTGGGCTACAGCATATAACGATCTTCAGGATGCCTTAGATAAAGCTGCGGTCTGTGAAACAGATTCCATTCTAGTAGCTGAGGGAACGTACTATCCTACTTCATCCCCCGATGGAGACAATACAAATCCACGGGACAAAGCATTTCACCTTAATAAAGATGTGATCATACAAGGAGGATATGACCCTAGTACTGGAACACAGACTGGCGCTGCAACCATTTTGAGCGGTGACATCGGAGGTGCAAGTGACGCCACTGACAATGCATACCACGTTATGATAAATACGGGGCTTACTTCTGCAACTGTTATTGAAGGTTTGACTTTCAGTAACGGTAATACGAATGAAACGGGGACCATATCCTTTGGAGGTCAAACTTTTGATAGACGATTTGGCGGTGGGATATATAATAAGTCATCCGATCCTATTTACGCTAATTGTGTGTTTACAAATAATTATGCCACAGTAAATGGTGGAGGATTATATATTACGGTTTCTGATGCAACAGTAAACGATTGCTTATTTACTTTAAATACAGCTGACAACGGAGGTGGGCTAGGTAATTCTTCCAGCTCAACTTCTTTTATCTCAAGGTCCATTTTTGATTCCAATATGGCTTTGTCATCAGGAGGTGGAGTGGCCAATGTAGCATCTTCTCAAAGTACATTGAGCAATTGTGTTTTCATCGATAATTCAGCAGTTGATGGTGGAGGCATTGCGAACACTGGATCTTCGACTGAGGTTATAAACTGTACGTTAACAGCTAATACCGCAAGCAATTCAGCAGGGTCAATATTGGCCTCTTCTACAACGAACATTAGCAATACGATTTCTTGGGGAAATGGAAGTGAAATAGCAGGTGCATCAGGTACACTTTCCAACTCCATAATCGAAGGTGGATACGCTGGTTGCATTGATTGTCCAAATATCGATGGAAACATAGATCCACTATTTGTCGATGCTGCAGACCCAGACGGTCCTGACAATATATTGGGAAGCACAGATGATGGGATAAAGCTCTTGATATCAAGTCAAGCTATTAATAATGGAAGTGCAGCCGTTGCTCCATCAATGGACATAACAGGTGCTGACAGGACAGTAAATCCTGATATAGGAGCTTACGAAGCTGAAACATGTAGCGATAATTTAGTCTATGTCAGCGCTTCGGCAATAGGAAACAATACAGGAACCTCCTGGTCAAACGCTTTTAATGATCTTCAAGTTGCCCTTGATCAAGCCATGGATTGTGGTGTAG
>CAZFJO010000173.1:0-8480 GCA_964518915.1 uncultured Saprospiraceae bacterium | reverse complement strand
ATATTAAATGGGAAAACATTAATACTGGGATCTTCTTCTCCACGTAGACAGGAAATACTAAAGATGGCAGGGATTCCATATGAACTCCAGGTTATCCCAGTAGATGAAGTATACCCAGAATCACTGGAGCATAAGCAAGTGCCTGTTTTTTTAAGTGAGCTCAAGGCAAATGCATTCGTTGGCAAATTACCAGAAAATCATATGGTCTGTACCGCAGACACTGTGGTTTTACATGGAGGAAAGCTTCTGGGTAAGCCCAAAACATTTGCGGAAGCGGAAAAAATGCTGACCAACTTATCTGGCGACACTCATGAAGTTATTACAGGCGTCACCTTAATGACCAACGATAGAATATTCAGTTTTTCAGAATCTTCCACTGTAACACTTTTCGAGTTGAGTCCCGAGGAAGTAAAATACTACATCCATACTTTCAAGCCCTATGACAAAGCGGGCGCTTATGGAATCCAAGAGTGGATGGGCTATAACAAGATAAAAAGGATAGAAGGATCATACCATAACATTATGGGCTTACCCATGGCTGCACTCTACCACAAGCTCCGATCTATTTCTTAGTGAGTGTCAAGCACAACCAGTTCCCTCTAGAAACTTCAGCGACGATATTAAATAGAGGCGTATAGTGCTCAAGAATAACTTCTCTATCTTCTCTGAGGACTCCACTCATAAACAAGGTTCCATCCTTTTTTAATCTGTGGTAGACCCCTTCTACATTCTTCAGTAAAACGTGCCTATTAATATTAGCAAGAACAAGATCGTATGCCTCTTTCTCTGTCACTTCTAAATCACCTTGTAAGACTTCTACGCTATTGATATTGTTTTCAGCAAGATTAGCTATTGTGTTCTCAACGGCATCTTTCTCAATGTCAATACCGAGAATCGGTTGAGCTCCTTCTTGCGCACAGAGAATTGCTAATATTCCCGTTCCACATCCATAATCCAGAACAGACTTATCTCTCAATTCATGCTTACTCAATTCTTGGATCATCATGTAAGTAGTCTCGTGATGCCCTGTCCCGAATGCCATCTTAGGATCAATGATTATCTCATGCTTAAAGCCATCTACATGGACATGAAAAGTTGCTCTTATACGACAGAAATCATCTATCTCTACTGGCTGAAAAGAAGATTCCCATTCTTCATTCCAGTTCTTCTCTGGCATCTCTTCAATCTCGTATGAAACGTTGTAATCATTACAGATATCCCCTAGCCGATCGATGGTTGATTCCGTAAGTTCTGATGACGGAATATAACCGATGATTTTATTGTTTTCTTCTTCTTCTAAAAATGAATCGAATGGAAGAGAACTCAATAACGCAATGAGTATTTCAGAATGAACATTTAAGGTAACACTGCTATACTTCATCAATTCTTAGATTGAAACTTGATGGTAGAAGGCGCTACACCTATATGGGCATCTAGTGTCAATTCTGGATAGGTTGATTTAATACCCATTTTTATGATAGCAAGGTGGTGCACAGCGTGATCATATGCGTACATCAATTCGCGTCCGATAGAGGATTTCACGACTGGTCTATGGTCTTGATCTTCAATACTGAAATCTGTGACAACGTCAAGTAGCTCAGCTTCATCTCTTTCTGACAACAAGGAGATTACTTGATGGAAGGCCGATAAAGCGGTCTTCATTTCAGTCTGTATGCCTATGTTTCTTTCTCTACAATTGTAGTCAAGTATCCCGCCTTCAACACTCTGCGAAATGCAGTTGTAAAAATCGAAAATATGACGGATGTGACTGCCGACACTTGCCCCACTAAATATATCAAGTTCAGAACGATACTGCTCGTCTGTTAACTGACGAAATATAGATTGAATCTGAACGACAATATGTTCTGCGCTTTCTCTAACCAGCATGAATTAGTCTTATGTATAAATTATTTCTAATCGTAAATTTCTTTCTTAGAAGCCTTTAATGTATTCAGAAGAAGGGACGCAACCGTCATCGGACCCACACCACCTGGCACAGGTGTCATATGGCTGACCTTCCCCATTAAGGCATCGTAATCAACATCACCGACCAATCGATAACCTGATTTTCTTGAATCATCGGCTACCCTATTGATCCCTACATCGATGATAACAGCGCCTTCCTTTACCATATCTGCACCGACGAAGTTAGGTACACCTATAGCAGCAATAATAATATCTGCTCTTTTTAATTCTTCGCTTATGTTTTTCGTTCGACTGTGGACTAAGGTCACCGTAGCATTACCTACAGGTTGCTTTCTAGACAGTAAAATACTGATCGGCGTTCCGACAATATTACTTCTACCTAGAACCACAGCGTGTTTTCCAGAAGTTTCTATCTCGAATCGCTCCAGCATGGTAATAATACCTAAAGGTGTAGCGGGAATATATGAAGGCAAGCCCTGGGCCATTCTACCGAAATTAACCGGATGGAAACCATCGACATCTTTCTTAGGGTCTATGGCAAGGGTAACAGTCGTTTCATCAATATGCTTCGGAAGTGGTAACTGAACGATGAAACCATCGACATCTTCTGATTCATTTAGGTCTCTGACAATTTCTAGAAGTTCTTCTTGAGATATAGAGGAATCCTTCCTAATCAGTGTAGACTCGAAGCCTACATACTCACATGACCTTACTTTACTTTTCACATAAGATTGCGATGCAGGATCGTCTCCTACCAACACCGCCGCTAGATGAGGAATGTTACCACCTTCTTCTTTTATCTTACCTACTTTTTCCTTTATTTCTTCTTTCAGCCTTGTAGAAAGTTCCTTTCCATCGAGTACTATCATATCATAACATAATTGATAACACGAATATATAATAATCCCACATATATGAATGCCTCAAATGTATAAGATTGGCTTCATTTTTGTCTATTACAACTTTACAGTAAAATTAAGAGCTGTGTGCCTGATTGCTAAAATAAGATTACATGTTCTTTAATTCTTAATCTATCAGGCAGTTACTTAAAATATGTTGTTATGGATAAACAACTTGTCACTTCTTATCAGAAACACGCGGATTCAAGTACATTGAATCCTCAAGATTTAGAATTACTGCAAGAAGCAAGAAAAGCATTGTCTAAGAGTTATGCCCCTTATAGCAAGTTCTACGTCAGTGCAGCAGTACGGACGGAGCATGGAATATTCATAGGTGCCAATCAAGAAAACGCCTCCTACCCGTTGTGCATGTGCGCCGAACGTGTCGCTTTATACAACTATGCTATGCAAGATTTAGACGGTCCAGCGCTTGCACTTGCCATCATCGTTCACAACCCTGAACAGCCTGTTCTGGTCCCGGCTACGCCTTGCGGAGCTTGTAGACAGGTCATACTAGAATACGAATTGCGGCAGAAGAAAGGAATAAAAATACTCCTACAAGCCGACACAGAGGAAGTATGGGAATTCTCAACTATCAAGTCTATTCTTCCATTGTATTTCGACCCAGAAGTGCTCTAGCTCTTTTTAAATCTTCTTCTGTATCAATACCGAATGAATGGTCCGCCGCAACTTCTACTCCATGTATAGCATAGCCATTCTCTAGCCATCTTAGTTGTTCCAGTGACTCCAGTGATTCTAGTCGGGTACTTTTCAGTTTAGGATACTCAGCAAGCACCATTTTCTTAAACCCATAAAGTCCTACATGCTGGAAATAATTGCCTTCTTCAAGCCATCTTCCATATGGAAGGTCCCTTCGTGCAGGAATCGCTGAGCGAGAAAAATACAAGATTTTATCCGCTGCAGAAGTCACCAATTTCACTTTATTGTAATCGAATAGGTCTTGAGACGATTGCACCTTATGGAAACAAGTACCTATGCTTACGGCCGCTTTCTTCATAAGTTGTGACAAGGCATCTATCCGAGCGGGATCGATAAACGGCTCATCTCCTTGTAGATTTATAATAACATCAGCATCTATGTCCTCTAATACTTCGCATATTCTGGATGTCCCATTGGGGTGAGAATCTGAAGTCATCAGTACCCTTTCGGCAAATGTTGTCGCATGGGTAAAGATTTCATCATGGTCGGTCAAGATGTAAACATCGGACACAGATACGGCCTTCAGCGCTTGGTTATAAACCCGCTCAATGATGGTTTTCCCATGAATTTCTTTGAGAGGTTTACCGGGCAATCTCTGAGATTGGTATCTCGCAGGTATCAAACATGCAATTTTAGTCATAATTCAAGTTTAAATCATTTTACACCAAACTATTACATATTACAATTATAATTAATATATTTGCTATTTGAAAGCATAACCTTCGTGATGATAACAAAACTACAATTCACTATGATCTTGGTTGCTGTGTTCAGTTCCAGCATCCTATCACAGACCGAAAATAGCAATTCTAGCCTCATAGGCAAGACTATAGAAGTAGATCTTGTTCCAGAAAAAGGCTTAATTTATACACATACCATAAAAGCAGGACACACCCTGTATAGTCTATCAAGGTTGTTCCAGACAGGTGTTCCGGACTTAAAAAGCCTGAATAACCTACCGGATGAAGCCCCTATTTCTCTCGATCAGGAAATCATCATCCCATTCGATGCAAGGTTGTTGATTAGAAATGCGCAAGTAGACGTAGCCACATGCAAGTGCGTACCTGTCTATTACACCATCAAGGCCAAGGATAATTTATTTCGACTTTCTAGATTAACTTTCGATCAAGCGATTCCTGATATGATGGAGCGTAATGAATTAAAAGACTACAATCTATCTCTTGACCAGAAACTTCTTGTAGGCTGGATGCCCCTATATGAGCGATCTATAGAACCTAAAGTTGTCAAGGTCAATGAGCTGTCAGAAGTCACAACTCCTTCCGATGAAAACATCGACGAATTAACAATCATTGAAGAAGAGGGACTAGAAATCAAGGATACCATCGGAATTTACATTAAAAATGAACTGACTAACTATCCTACCCCAGTAGAAACCGTCAAGAAATTGGTTCTGAAAAAGAACAAGTCTCTTGCGATCTGGGATAAAGAAGAAGACCCTAATCAAGGAAGCATGTACGTCCTACATAGGAACGCTAAAGTTGATAGCATCATAGAATTGTATAATCCACTCCTTAATAGAAGGGCTTATGCAACGGTTGTCGGTCACATCCCAGAAGAAAGTTATACCCAGGACGTCGGTGTAATCTTATCTGCTAAAGTAGCTTCTGCACTCGGAGCCATCGATAGTAGATTTATAGTAGAAGTAAAGTATTACGAATAAATATTAATACCTACTTTTGTCCTCTGAATATAGAATTAACTCTCTTCTTTAATTCTGCAAGTAACATATATATTATAACAACATTCTTGAGACTATAGGCAATACACCTCTCGTAAAACTTAATGCTACAGTTTCATCTGTAAAAGCGACCATTCTAGGAAAAATAGAAACATTTAACCCTGGGCATTCCATAAAAGATCGGATGGCCCTTAAGATGGTAGAAGATGCAGAAGCAGCTGGAAAAATAAAACCAGGTGGAACCATTATAGAATGTACTTCTGGGAATACCGGCATGGGAATCGCACTCGCAGCCGCAGTCAAGGGTTACAAGTGTATCTTCACGACCAATGATAAGCAGTCCAAAGAAAAAGTTGATCTATTAAGAGCTGTGGGAGGAGAAGTTATTGTATGTCCTACTAACGTTACTCCGGACGACCCGCGTTCTTACTATTCAGTAGCAGAAAAACTGAGTAAAGAAATACCTAATTCATTCTGGTGTAACCAATACGATAACTTGAGCAATAGAAAAGCTCACTATGAATCAACAGGCCCTGAAATATGGAAACAGACTGAAGGAAAGATTACCCATCTTGTAGTAGGTGTAGGAACCGGAGGAACCATCTCTGGAACGGCTAAGTACTTGAAAGAACAAAATCCCGATATCAAGATATGGGGCATCGATACCTTCGGGTCGGTATTCAAGAAGTATCATGAAACTGGAGAATTCGATGAAAAAGAAATATATCCTTATATAACCGAAGGAATAGGAGAAGACATCCTTCCTAAGAATGTAGACTTCTCTCTTATTGATCACTTCGAGAAAGTATCTGATAGAGATGGTGCAATGGCTGCGAGAGATCTTGCTTGTAAGGAAGGCTTACTACTTGGCTATAGTGCAGGTTCTGCATTAGCTGGTGTTATTCAGATGCAAGATCAACTAACTGAAGATGATCTTGTCGTCATTATATTTCATGATCACGGTAGTCGCTATGTAGGAAAAATCTACAACGATGATTGGATGCGAGATAGAGGATTCTTAGATACTGAGATTAAGATTTACAATCTGATTCATAAAAAGGCCAATAGCCACCTTTACGAAATAGAAGCAGCATCATCTATAGAAGATTGTCTGACACTCATGAAAGACAAGGACATAAGCCAAGCTCCGGTAACTAAAAATGGAAACATTATAGGCAGTATATCGCTCACTAAAATACTGGCGCACCTGCTTGAAGAATCTGACAAGAATGCAGGAGCATCTATAGAAGGCATTATGGAACCGCCGTTCCCAGTTGTCGATATAAACACGAGCCTCAAAGACCTTAACAAGTACATAGAAAAAGAAGGACAAGCAGTCGTTGTA
The DNA here is from genome assembly GCA_964518915.1 of uncultured Saprospiraceae bacterium. Lineage (GTDB taxonomy): Bacteria > Bacteroidota > Bacteroidia > Chitinophagales > Saprospiraceae > JABDLO01. The sequence continues at coordinate 1,891 of CAZFJO010000173.1, read as the reverse complement.
TACGATAATCTATCCCAAGCACACATTGTGACCCAATATGATATCATTCAATCTCTATAGCTTATGAGAATCGTATTTATGGGTACGCCCGCATTTGCTGTTCCTACACTTAAACTGCTCCATGAAAGTGGGTACGATATCGTAGGAGTAATCACAAGTACGGATAAACTAGGCGGAAGAGGTGGAAAAAAACTGCTTATTTCCGATGTGAAAAAATATGCCCTTGAGCATAAATTAAATGTGCTGCAACCTAAAAACCTCAAGGCGCCATCTTTCATACAAGAGCTCAAAGAATTAAAGGCAGACTTACAGGTTGTCATAGCTTTCAGAATGCTTCCAGTTGTCGTCTGGGATATGCCTCCCCTGGGAACAATTAATCTTCATGGAAGCCTATTGCCTGCGTATCGCGGTGCTGCCCCTATCAACTGGGCAATAATCAATGGAGAAAGCGTAACTGGAGTGACGAGTTTTCAATTAAAGCATGCCATCGATACAGGAGATATAATCTTGCAACAAGAAGTAGACATCGAACCTGAAGATACGGCTGGAGATCTTCATGATAAAATGATGGGTGTAGCAGCGCAGACTGTATTAAAGACAGTTCAGATGATTGAATCAGGAGAAGTAACGCACACTATTCAGGATGAATCTCAAGTGTCTAAGGCTCCTAAAATATTCAGAGATGATTGCGAAATAGATTTTGCGGGGAATGCTGGACAAATTAAAAATTTCGTGAGAGGGCTTGCCCCATATCCTGGCGCTTATTGTAACATCAATGGCATGGAAGCCAAGGTTTACAATGTTTCCGTTGAGAAAACCACACATAATATACCGGTAGGCACATTCTACACTGACAATAAGAATTACTTAAAAGTTTTCTGTGCGGATGGTATTATAAGCTTAGAAGATGTTAAGTTCCATGGAAAGAAGCGCATGCCGATAAGAGACTTCCTCAATGGGAATAAGATTGAGCTTACTCAGATCTAAAACCAAAAATCTTTTCGGCAAAAACTTTAACTAGTTTTACTTCTGAAAAAATAGTATTGGAATTATAATCGCTATCGTCAAGTAACGATGGTGCATAGCTATAATCGGAAGTTCGAGCAGATTCTGCGAGTGAAGTATTAAGATAAATACAGCATACGAAACTCAAGCACACCGTCAGTGCTATTAAATACTTGAGTGGAGTTTTCTTGGATTTCATTGATTAATAGGTGGTTATTAATGTGAATCTTAAAATGGTTTCTAAAAATAAAACGAGAGTTCCAATATTTTAGTTACAAGATTGTTAATCTTTTTTATGACAACATCAGGATAACTAAGTATTTCGAATTATAATATACATCACACAACAATACCTAAGTTCCTGGTATTGAATCTATTAACCTACGAGTATACGATGAAGACGAATCGTGAAATATTTTTTCCGCATTTCCATATTCTACTATCTTACCTTCCTGCATTACAGCAATATGATCACTTATATGCTTAATGACACTCAAGTCATGAGAGATAAAAATGAGAGAAAGTCCATACTTTTTTTTCAAGCTATTAAGAAGATTGAGTACTTGGGCTTGCACCGATACATCAAGTGCAGAAACCGATTCATCACATATTAAAAATGCAGGGTTCACACTCAAGGACCTTGCAATACATATACGTTGTCTCTGACCACCAGAGAACTCGTGAGGATATCTATCGTAATGTTCCTCTTGTAACCCTACTACGCTAAGCAACTCCTTAACTTTTTCAATTCGATCCTTGCGAGAAGCACCTATTCTATGCACTTCCATCGGTTCTAATATTGCTTGTCCTATTTTCATCCTTGGGTTCAGAGAACCATAAGGATCTTGAAAAATAATCTGGAGATCTCTACGCAGGCGTACCCAGT
>CAZFJO010000172.1:6022-8481 GCA_964518915.1 uncultured Saprospiraceae bacterium | reverse complement strand
CAATGAAGCGAAATATACATTTTAGACATACAGTATTTTTAATAAGCCTATATGTATATTCTATAATCATGTTCTCCTGTTCCACAGATCCTTGTTACGATAGAATATCGTATACTGATGCAGAAAGTCTTCCTGAGATCGATATCGAACAACTGGTTACGTTACCATCGGATCTAGAAAAAACAGAAGTGCTGGCATCTATTAAAGGCCTCAATCTCGATCCTTCATCTATAGAAATTGTAGATAGTATGATGATTGGGAGTAGACGGAATCTCTATATACTCAGCCATATCTACCAGGGAGACATCCACTACAGTGCTATTATCTCGCCAGAAGCAAGCAACCAGAATGAAACTTATGAAGGCCTGCTCTATCTCAATGGACTAGACCAGAACAATCCTACCATCGATGTATACAACAACCCTCCTATAAGGAGTTTAATGAGGGAATTAAAAGACTTCTACCTGATAGTCCCATCCTTTCGCGGGCAGTCCCTGCGATTGGCAGAAAAAGTATATTGTAGCGACGGGGATTTCAGTGATGCTTATTTCGGTGCAGCTGTTGATGGTGTGGTCAGCCTTACGGCAGCCAAATCCATTTTTAAGAACTTAAATGGCAATAAGATTTCATGCTATGGTATAAGTAGAGGAGCAACTGCATGTCTTATTGCTGGATTGTTAAAGCCTACCTGGAAAATGCTAATTGCACAGTCTGGGCCATACAATTTTCTACATTTCGACCCTGCTAGTCGTTATGGAATTCAATATAAGTATCAGTTTCTGACACAGAGCTCCGACCTTGAAAGCCGTAGAAAGCGGATTCTCAGGTCATCTCCTTATTATTTTTCTAAAGAAATTTCTGCGCCGACTTACATTATCCATGGAAATCTGGATAAAATAGCGCCAGTCCTCCACTATGAAGGGCTATACAAGTATCATTACAAGGATAGTTTATGGACATTTAAACTAAAAAATGAAGGCCATATACTCGATGAAATGGACCAGGTAACTAATTGGTTGAAGAGAAATTAATATTATAATTAAAATTTAAATATATTCGTTGTTAATTGACTTGAATTGCAAGCCTAATCCCACAGCCGAATTGCAGTTTAAGAACCATTTTAATAGACCTGAACATCACTCTGTGAAAGTACAAACGGAATTAACCAAGCTGTATTATTCCATCGGCGAAGTGGCGAAGCTGTTTGGTGTATCTACATCATTGATTAGATACTGGGAGAGTGAATTTACCTTTTTACGTCCCAAAAAGAATAGAAAAGGAGATCGACAGTTTACTAAAAAAGATATTTTATACCTCGAGAGAATATATACACTTGTCAAAGAAAGAGGTTTTACCCTAGAAGGCGCTAAAAAAGAATTAAGGAAACCTGCGGTAGAGCGTAATCCACACGATGAGCTCATATTCAAGCTGAAAGCATTAAAGAAAAGAATCTTATTGCTTAACAATAAGCTCTGATCCTACAATTTCATATTTTTTATTGCAGAATTGAAAGTCTTCAACATCATTAGAAGCAACTATAATCGTTTTCTTTCCTATCTGGCTTGAAAGCTTATCATAAAACCATTCCTTCGCTTTAGGGTCTAGATATGAAGTAGGTTCATCAAGCAATAGAAGTGGTTCAGCTCCATATAGACTCAAGGCGATCAGCAGCCTCTGGTGCATCCCGGAAGAATAGGCTCCGATCTGCTTAGATTCATCGTAGTCCATTCCTAGAAATGTTCTAAAATCGTTGTAATCCCCCTCCTGAATTTTCCTAAATTTAAAATGAAAGGCATATTGTTCTGGTAGCGTAAGTTCCTTGATCAAGCTGATGTAAGGCCCTACTTGATTGATGTACCTATAAATTTCGTCCCGCTTAATGGCTTGACCCTCATCGAAGTAAGATATATTTCCTTCTGTCGACGAAAGATACCCTGATATAATCGACATGAGGGTTGATTTTCCAGATCCATTTCTTCCAGAGATTCCTAGCACTTCCCTATCGTCAACCTCAATAGCTACATTCTGGAGTATCCAGTTATATTGGAACCGCTTAGCAATATTATCTAGAACGACTCTCACTAATTGGGCTTAAATCCTCTCATAATGCCTCGATCGGCATTCTGAATAAACGTTAATATTGTTTCTCTCTGTGGACTTGCTTTAATGGTCGTTTCTATCCTAGCTAATGCTTGAGTCGTATTGTATCCCCGTACGAATAGCATCCGATATATGTCTTGAACATGGTTGATTTCCTTATTAGAAAAACCACGACGCCTCATGCCTACACTATTGACACCTACATATGAAAGGGGTTCTCTCGCTGCCTTAATAAATGGAGGGACATCTTTTCTTACCAGCGATCCGCCTCCGATCATAGAATAGGGTCCGATCTTAACGAATTGATGCACAGCAACCAATCCACCTAGTATGGCGTACTTTCCGATTTCAATGTGTCC
>CAZFJO010000172.1:0-5922 GCA_964518915.1 uncultured Saprospiraceae bacterium | reverse complement strand
GATGTAAATGGTCCTATTTTTACATGCTTTCCTATCCTAGCTTTAGGGTGTACATCTGACAGCTTATGGTGCATATTAAGTTCTCTTTACTATCTGAGCAAGCAGTTCTCCTTGAGAAGCAATTTTAGAACCTATATACGCTGTACCTTTCATATGTACAAGTCCTCTTCTGATTGGAGATAATAATTCCATTTTCAGAATAAGCGTGTCGCCAGGTAGTACCATATTCTTAAACTTTACAGCATCCATCTTGAGAAAATAAGTATCCCAATTCTGTGGGTCTTCTACATTGGTCAATGCAAGAATTCCTCCCGTCTGAGCAAGCGCTTCCATCTGCAATACACCCGGAAATACTGGATTCCCTGGAAAATGTCCTTGGAAAAAACTTTCATTGGCCGTTACATTCTTTATGCCTACTACATGGGTGTCAGAAAGTTCAATGATTTTATCAACTAGAAGAAATGGATATCGATGTGGAATGATACCCTTAATCTCTTCAGACTGATAGACTACTTCTTGATCTGGATCGTAAGTGGGAATTATTTCTTCCTTTTTCTCAGCCATATATCTCTTTTTTAGTTCTTTAGCAAGTAAATTATTAGATCTGTGACCTGGCTTTAACGCTGTGATCTTTCCTCTGTACTGAATACCTAGCATAGCCAAATCTCCTATCAAATCTAACAGTTTATGTCGAGCCGGTTCGTTTTTAAACCGAAGATTTTTTTCCCAATCTAACATTCTTAAAACCTCCTCTCTTCCAGCACCCATATTTCTTCGTACTTCTTCAATATCTTCCTCCGTCATATGCGCAGGTGGAATAACAACTGCATTTTCAAGACTTCCTCCTTTTATCAGATTATTTTTCTTTAGAAACATGAGGTCATTTAGGAATACGAAAGTCCTTGCTGAGGCGACAGAATCATAATCAGACAAGCTATCAATACTGGCTTCTTGTTTCTGAATTTCTTGTCCTGGAAAGTCAACTTCAACATGGTAAGATGTAGTTTCTGCGGGTTCTACAATGTAGCTAGCACCTGTATCAGGGTCACTTACCGTAAATGACTTCTTGATTGCCCATACTGATTGCTCTTCTTCGTAGGCAGTCATTCCTGTCTTGACTATCTGATCTAAAAACAATTGCGCACTTCCATCAAGGATAGGAATCTCACTGCCCTCTACATCTATCGTGATATTATTTATACCAGAGCCAATAATCGCGGAAAGAAGATGTTCTACCGTATGGATTTCTTTATTCCCTATAAGAATGCTTGTACCACGTTGAGTTGCGTGTACCATGTCAGGCCTTACCAGAATAGGGTCACCCTTGTCATCTATGAATCTTATTCCTTGTCCTGCAGCAGCAGGCAGCAGTTCTACCCTACTGTACTTACCTGTATGTAGACCTTCTCCTTCTATTACAATGGATGTACGGATGGTACACTGGTTCATAATCAATGATTGATAAATATTCTTTATAGATCTAGTCAGTTGAGTTTTCTAACTTATCGATGGTCTTCTGCATCTTTCTTATGGTACCTACAATGTCTGGAAGCTTCTTAAAGTAAGCATAGCTCTTTAAATATTGTTGATAATCAATGGCTGGGTAACCATACAATTTACTGAAAGGAGAAGAAACATGTGATGCTACACCTGATTGTGCTTGTATCATGGTATCATCTGCCACCTTTATATGACCAGCGAATCCTGCCTGACCACCTACTACACAGCGATTACCTATTTCCGTACTTCCACTTATGCCCGCTTGAGCCGCAATGACAGTATCCTCTCCTACCACTGCATTATGGCCAACTTGTATGTGGTTATCTAGTTTGCATCCCTTTTTAATGAGCGTGCTCCCCATCGTTGCACGATCTATGACGGTGCATGCACCTATTTCTACATGGTCTTCAATAACCACATTTCCTATCTGAGGAATCTTATGATAAGTACCGCCAGATGACCTACTGTATCCGAATCCGTCACTCCCGATAACTGAATTACTATGTATCGTCACATGGTCTCCTATGACTACATTGTGGTATATCTTTACGCCAGGATAAATCTTGACATGATCCCCTATTACTACACCTTGACCTATGTAGACATGATCAGCGATTTCCGCATGGTCTCCTACTTTTGCTCGAGCGCGTAAAACAGAATGATGCCCTATAGAAAAATTAGTCCCGATTTTTACCTCTTCTTCCATAATGGCAGAATCGGATACGCCTTTTCTGAAGATATCATCTTGACTGAAATGTTGCAGCAATTTGCCTAGAGCGCCATATACGTCGTCTACATAAAGAAGCGTAGCTTTAACATCACCTATGGGTCTGAATTCGTTACTTACTATAACCACACTTGCCTCTGTTGTATATACGTGTGGCTCATATTTTTTATTACCTAAAAAGGTAATCTTCCCAGACGAACCATTCTGAATTTCGCATGGGCCGGTAACAACAACTGAGGCATCCCCAGAAAGCCTTCCTTCTATAAGCTGATTAATTTCATTAGCAGTGGTCATGCAGCTAAGTTAGTTGTTTTCCTTATAATAGGATGTTATAAGCCCACTCTATCGACCAACTGCAGGAGAAATTATAATTAGGATTGCTTTATCAGTATTTTAGGAGGATGTAATACATGTAATTATATTTGTGCCATGGATAAAATCCGAATAGGAACAAGAGGAAGTGACCTGGCATTGTGGCAAGCCCACTTTCTACAGGATCAACTGAAGCAGGTAGGTTATAAATCTAGTCTGACAATTATAAAAACGAAGGGAGACCAGATCCAGCATCTTTCATTTGACAAGATCGAAGGAAAAGGATTCTTTACGAAAGAAATAGAGGATAGCTTATTAAACGACGAAATAGATGTTGCTGTACATTCTATGAAAGACTTACCGACAGAGCAGCCCGAAGGCTTGGTTCTCGCAGGCACATCATACAGGGCAGACCCTAGAGATGTGTTGCTCATCAGGGAAGAATCTAAAGAAGATACGGCACCTCTTACTATCGGTGGCAATCGAATTGTAGGAACTTCTTCAGCAAGAAGGAAAGCTCAGATTTTAAATCTTGCTCCTGGCTTAACCATTAAAGACATCCGTGGCAATGTTCCGACGAGGATAGAGAAATTAAAAAAAGGAGCATTCGATGCGATCATACTTGCAGGAGCTGGAATAGAAAGGCTGGACCTCGACTTAAGTGGATTACACGTAATGAACATGCACGTGAAAGAATTCGTCCCTGCTCCTGCCCAAGGAATTCTTGCCTATCAGTGTAGGGCAGAAAATATTACAGCGAGAAGAATTATTAAGAAAATTCATAAGCCTGAAGTTTCTAGATGTTCTAATATAGAGCGAGGATTGCTGAACAAAATGGAAGGAGGATGCCACTCTCCTTTAGGCATACATTGCTATCAGGACGCTCAAGGCAATTTCCACAGTCATGTAGCTTATGCCATCGAAATAGGAAAGCCGTTAATTCATCTTTCTCTATCTCGATCTACCAGTCACGGCATGGTGGATACACTACATCATATGATAACTGAAAAAATCAATCAACATGCCATCTAAATATCTAGTTTTCGATGCGACTCCTATAGAAAAACCTAGAGACCTTAATGCTCCTTTTAGTGACACCTTTTCGTGGCCTAGATTGATTCATCTATCGTGGATCGTTCTCGATGAAAATTATAAACCAGTTCAGGACTATGATTGTGTCGTAAAACCAGAAGGTTTCGGGATAACAGATCACATTACTAAATATGCCAAACTTGAAGAAGAGGAAATAGATAAAAAAGGAGAAGCCCTAGAAGACATCCTAGAAGCTTTCAATAAGAGCATTGAGGAAGTAGAGCTCCTCATATCTCATAATATGAAAGTAGGCGAAAACATCTTAGCAGCTGAGTACTTAAGGCGTGGCTTGACCAACAACTTATTTAAGGCAGACAGGATGTGTCTTATGCAAGAGTCTACCTACTACTGCAAGATCCCGAGTAGGCGCGGTGGTTATAAGTGGCCTAGCCTCAGAGAAATGCATGCAGTATTGTTTAATCAAGCCTATACCCCTTCTGGAAATGCTCGGGCAGATGTCATTGCAGCATCCAGATGCTTTATCAAATTAATGAAGCTGGGTCAACTTGCAGATTTTTTCGAAGACTAGTATGCCATCTGTTTTTATCACCCGTGACTTAAGAGAAGATTCTCCTTTTCATTCCCTCCCAGGATATGATCTACATGCTTTCTCACTTATAAAGTTCTACCCTCTTATGATCCCTGAAATCCCAGTAACGCACTGGTTGTTTTTCTACAGTAGGAATGGTGTAAAGTATTTTCTAGAGAGTATGGGCGATGGAGCACTGAGGTCACTCTCGGAACGAAAGATTGCGTGTATGGGTTATGGGACGGCAGAAGAGTTGCGATTACGTGCTGGGGTTGAATCAGACTTTATAGGAAAGGGCGGGCCTCTTGAAGTCGCCAATCAATTTATTGAAAAACTAAGTTCTAGAGAATCCATATTGTTTCTTACTGCTGCGGATTCTAAACACAGTGTAGAAAAAATACTTAAGGACAGTTACACTACAAGAAACATCCCTGTTTATGGCAATGACATAATCGAAGACATTACCATAAAGGAAGTTGATCATGTAATTATCACTTCCCCTAAAAATGGTGTCTCATTCAACAAGTATTATAACTATCCGGCTCCTAGAAATATAATAGCCATCGGCAAGACAACAGCGCTTAAACTCCATAAGCTAGGGTATAAAAATATAATTGTAAGCACTACTCCAGATGAAAGGGGCATGGTAGAAGCACTGAAAATAGTCTCTTGATATTGTAGAACTGTTTTTAATAAGCAGGCAATGTATTCTTATTATACTCAATGTACAATTCAGAAACAACCCTTTCTACCCTCAAGTACTTGGTTATAGTCTAAAGCCATAAACCATCAGAATGTGTTAAAAATCAGATAATATAAATATATATATTCTAAACATATGTCAATAAATCGAATCATTATTTACATTTGTATATAAGTCTACCTATGGCTAAGAAAAAACCCAAAAAATCTACTAAAAAGCCCGCAAGTAAAAAAAAGGAATTGCGACCCACTTTCTGGAGGAAGAAAGAACAGGTAATCCCGATAGGATTACTTCTTGTATGGACAATAATTGTATTTGCACCTTCATTCACATCTGATTTTGTCTACTGGGATGATGATTTCAATGTATTCATTAACCCTCTAGTAACTGAATTCAGTAGCACTACGTTTATAGAAAATACGATTAAGATATTTTCAATAGAGAATACAGTGATCGGCAATTACAACCCACTATCTATTTGGACTTTTGGAATAGAGAATATGATATTTGGTTTGAAGCCATCTGTTTTTCATTTCAATAATATAATCCTACATCTAGGATGTGTGTTCCTTGTTTACCGCATATGCCTTATGCTAGGGTTAAAGATGTTAGGGTCCATAATTGTAGCGAGTTTATTCGCCATTCATCCCATGCGTGTAGAAAGTGTATCCTGGATCACAGAAAGAAAAGATGTACTGTATGGTATATTCTATTTGGGTTCCATATTCCAATACTTGAAGTATAGGAAAGATAAGAAATCTTCTAGATGGATATGGATTCACCTACTTGCCATTCTCTCTGGATTGAGTAAAATACAAGCAGTTACGCTACCCGTTGTTCTGGTACTGATAGATTACTTCAAGGAAGGTAAATTCACATTCGCATCTATATTCAAGAAGTGGATGTTATTTGTTATTTCACTAACTATAGGGATTATAGGAATAATCGCATTAAAAGAACAAGAATCACTGAGTATAACTGCTGGACAATATGAAGGAATCGAACGATTGTTCATAGGAAGTTATGCCTTATGCACATATATTATTAAGTCTATAATTC
>CAZFJO010000171.1:4972-8510 GCA_964518915.1 uncultured Saprospiraceae bacterium | reverse complement strand
GCTTCTGCAGGATTGGTAGCCCCGATGAGTTTTCTGAAATCTTCTATAGCGTTGTCTTTCTCAAGAATAGCTGCAACGATTGGTCCAGAAGACATAAACTCTACAAGTTCTCCATAGAAAGGTCTTTCTTTATGAACTTCATAGAATTCTCCCGCTTTCTCAGCAGAAAGTTGGGTATATTTCATAGCAAGAATTTTAAATCCAGCTCCGTTAATCTGATTCAGAATAGCACCGATGTGTCCGTTTTTAACGGCATCCGGCTTAATCATGGTAAATGTTCTATTTCCCGCCATTTTCTTTATTATTTATAATTAAAATTTAAGAGTGCAAAAATAGCTTTTAATTCGAGTATAAGCGATCTATTTTACTTAAAAATATGTTCTACTACATAGCGAATGTAGATAAACTATGTTAAAGGGGGCATTATAAGCGCAATTGCCGTCTATATATTTAAAAAAAGTCCCATACGAATTAGTTGAAACGGTTGTTTAAGCTATTTTTGCGCATCGAATTATGAAAGAGAATATATCCGAAATTAAAGAACTGCTTACATATCCTAAGCAGGTTGCCATTATATCTCATAGGAACCCAGATGGTGATGCTCTGGGCAGTGCGTTGGGGTTGAAGTTGTTTCTAGATCAGAAAGGTCATATGGTTAAGGTCATTATGCCCAGTGAATATCCATCGGGATTCGGTTATCTACCAGAAATTGACAATGTAATCATCTCTGATGAAGAACCTGAAAAAGCTACCAAGGCTTTTCAAGATGCCCAGTTGATTTTCTGTCTAGATTTCAACAGCCTGGATAGAATAGATAAGATGGGGAAAGTTATTCACGAAACATCTTGTACTAAACTGTTGATAGACCATCATTTAGATCCAGAACCATTTGCCGATTATATGTTGACTGAGACGGATGCTAGTTCGACATGTGAGCTGGTATACGAGTTTATACATATGCTGGGAGAAGCGTCAAGGATAGGTCCACGGATAGGGGATTGCTTGTTGACAGGAATCATTACAGATACTGGATCCTTCAAGTATAACACGAGACCCAATACGTATAGGGTTTCTGCCTCGCTGAAAGAGTCAGGTGCCGATGATTATAGATTGCAGGATAAGATCTACAATTGCCTACAAGAAAAACAATTGAGGTTGCTCGGGCATTGTCTTGCTAATCGGATGGAACTTTTATCTGATTATAGAACAGGGATTATCCACTTAACCAAGGAAGATTATAAGACCTTCGACATAAGAAGAGGGGATACAGAAGGGATTGTTAACTATATGCTTATGATGAGACATATAGATGTTGCAGCCTTTATAACTGAACAACCTACGATTGTCAAGGTTTCATTAAGATCCAAAGGTGACATCTCAGTACAAGAAATTGCAAGAAATCACTTTAATGGAGGCGGACATAAAAATGCATCTGGAGGAAGTGCATACGCCAAATTAGAAGACATTATCACGAAATTTAAAAATGTAATACCTAGGTATGTTAACAAACAAGCATAATTATTTTTTCATCCTGACGATATTGATCTCAGGATTGACATTTGGCTGTAAGCCTAAATCGGATACAGTATTGGGTTACAATTACCAGATACATGAATCAACAGGAAACAAGAAAGGGAGCCCAGGAGATTACGTATTCTTCAAGTTTACGGTTACTTCTTATTCGTCCGATAGTGTACTAGCTAAGATGGATACACCGCCACAACTTCCTGTATTGCAGGTTCCTCCGGCAGATGAGGTTAATCTAGAAAACCCAGTAGCAGCATTGCTCGGAAGGTTGAGTATAGGAGACAGTGCGTCCATTCTTATGCCATTGGATTCAATCAGACAGCCAGGTATAGATCAAGAGCTTTTTAAGGATGGCTTGAACTATAACATCAAGATTGTTGATGTTATGACAGAAGAAGAATATACGGCAGATCAAGCTGCGAAGCGAGAAGAGATGATTGCTGAAATGAAAAAAGACAGAGAGCGTCTTCCAGAAATAATTACCCTGATGGATGATAATCTAGAAGACTTCCAGAAGAATAAGCTTAACAATATCCAAGAAAAAGATGGCCTGAAATATTACATACTTGAAGAAGGAGAAGGAGATAAACCGAATCAAGGAGACATGATTGCTGTCCACTATTATGGATGTCTTTATAATGGAACTGAATTCGACAGTAGTTTCAAGAAAGGACAGGCGATGGCATACCGGCTAGGTGTGGACAGAATGGTCCAAGGTTGGGAAATCGGAGTCCCGATGCTTAACAGAGGAACCAAGGCCATTTTCTTTATTCCTTCTGACTTGGCGTATGGAGCAGCAGGTTCTCCACCTAATATTCCACCTAATACGGATATAGCGTTCTATATTGAATTGCAAGAAAACTAGAATTATTTATTAACCTTCATTAAAAAAGGGCAGATGACTGTAGAGCAGCTAAAGGATCTTCAGAAGCGGATGACATCGATAAGGAGGTATCTTTGACGTAGATCAGAATCTACTGAGGATACAAGATAATGAACAATTGACCCTCGATCCTGACTTCTGGTCAGATTCCGATCGGGCACAGAAAATATTAAAAGACCTCAATAAAGCCAAGGATGCAGTTGCGAGGTATAATGCCCTTAATGAGCATGTAGAAGACCTTGAAGTGATGCTAGATTTCTTCAAGGAAGGAGAGGTTTCAGAAGAAGAAATTCAAGGAAGATATACTAAGGTAGAAGCTTCCATCGCTGATATGGAATTCAGGAATACGCTGGATCAACCGGAGGATAAACTTTCTTGCTACTTGCAGATCAATGCAGGTGCCGGAGGAACAGAAAGTTGTGATTGGTCGGAGATGCTATTGAGGATGTTTACCATGTGGGCTGGAAACAATAAATACAGGCTTACAGAGCTGAATCGCCAGGACGGTGATGTTGCTGGGATAAAATCTGTCGAACTAGAAGTCGATGGTGACTATGCTTATGGCATGCTTAAAGGAGAAAATGGTGTTCATAGATTGGTGAGGGTCAGTCCATTTAATGCTCAAGGCAAAAGGATGACTTCATTCGCAAGTGTGTTCGTCCATCCTATGGTAGATGAAAGTATAGAGATAGACATAAACCCTGCAGACATAGAATGGGATACCTTCAGAGCTTCCGGAGCAGGAGGTCAGCATGTCAATAAAACAGAATCAGCTGTGCGTGTGCGTCACCTTCCTTCCGGGATCGTAGCAGAGTGTCAGCAAGAAAGATCGCAACACCTTAACAGAGAAAAGGCATTGAAAATGTTGCGTTCCAGGTTGTATGAAGCTGAGCTTAAAAAACAATTGGCAGCGAAGGATAAGGTAGAAGCAGGGAAGATGAAAAATGAATGGGGCTCTCAGATTCGATCATATGTTCTAGATGATCGCCGCGTAAAGGATCACCGTACCAACCATGAAACTAGAAATACGGATGCCGTCCTAAATGGACAGATAGATGGATTCTTGAAAGCATTCTTAATGTGGGATGGAACAGATCAGAAAGGGTAGCATACAATTAAATCGGAACC
>CAZFJO010000171.1:0-4872 GCA_964518915.1 uncultured Saprospiraceae bacterium | reverse complement strand
CCCGTTTCTGCAGTAAATATATTGTCACACTGGTCCATGGTTATACCTATGTCGGATAACCGATGGAAAAGCATACGGGATCTATAAGGGTAAGCATGCAGTAAGGATAGATTGATCTGATGGCCTTTAATTTCTACAGCCTTTTCTATTAAGGATGTCAAGAGGTGGGCGTCTTCTGAGAAATTGTTGATGGAAGAAAGAATGCCCTTTCTAGCATGCGGAGCTTTCTCGTAAAGTGGATTTAAAAACTCATTTCTTATGAAGTTCCTTAAGTAATGAGAATCCTGATTAGAGATGTCTTCTACGTATGGAATACAGTGGGCTTGAGTATAATTGTGTAAATCCTTTCTCGAGTAGTGGATTAACGGTCTATGGTAGTGGCCTCGATCTGAAATTCCTGGTTTGTTTCGGAGGCTTGTACCCCTCATTATCTGCATGAGAAATGATTCTATATGGTCGTCCTGGTGGTGGCCCGTCAAGATAAAGTCTGCGGATAATCGCTGTCGGTGTTCCTCCAGTTTATTGTATCTAAAATTCCTCGCTTGCTCCTGGAAATTACCTCCTTGATGATCGTAGACTTCTCTGTTGAAATCAATACCGTTATTGTCACAATACTGCTTTAACATCATCCCATCGCTCGTAGATGCGCCATTGCGCGTCATGTGATCGATGTATAAAACATGTATTTGTTGACATAACTGTGCAGAAAGCTCTAGAAGACACATGCTGTCCATCCCTCCACTGATAGCAAGAAGAAGCCGCTTTCCTCCATACACAGTCTCGTATCGCTCTTTAAAATCCTTCCTGATATATGCCATATTTTAATAATATGTGTCTATTTTTGTGAAGATGGTTCTTCTGAAAAATAAAGATGATGAAATCCTGTGGATTATGAAGAACGATATCAGGTAGAACTTTTTTATTCCCATTGCAATAAATGTATTGTTATTGCATTAATTATAATTATGTGGTTAGTTGAACCACGACATTGATCAATAGAAACGGATCTTATTATGAAGAATACAATATGGATGATTATGGTTATGTTCTCCTTCTTTGCGTGTAAGCAAGATCAAGGAGGAGCAAGCACGGATTCAGGAGGAGATTCTAAAGCAGATATACGCGCTGAAGCAAAAAACGATACAGGCCTTCAATCTGGATCGAGTTCTAGCGATGTTTCTCAAGAACAGATCAATCAGTGGGCATCTGATGCTGCATCCGTTATCGATTTCAGAAAACGCGAACAAGGAGTTACGGATTACAGCTTTCTGGTTACTGGGCAGTGGGATTATAAGTTTATTGCTTCAGGTAGTTCTATTAAGCCAGGATCTGCGATGAATGGCAAGTGGATAAAGTTCCTTGAAGGCCTCACCTACGAGTATGGTGATGCTGATGGCAAGCAAGGAAGTGGGAATTATCATTTCAGTCTAGACACAGATATTATGATTCTAGTAGACAATAATGGGAATGTTAAGCCTCAAGAGTATAAGGTTATGACAGCTGGTAATGCTATGGTATTACAAGGCAAGCCTACATATAGCGACAACCATATACAGATGAAGCTTGAAAATGAAAGCTTGAGGTAGTCTCTATTCTATTTTATAAATTTTCTTAGAAATCCGAACACTTCCAGAAGTGATGGCAAGAAGATAGATGCCTTGTGGAAGATGAGAAACATCCATGTTGTTCACAGGTAATGCAACGTGCATGATGGGTTGCCCAGAAAGCGCATAGAGTGTGACTTCATCTATAGATGAATCGGAATCTATATATAGAATATCCCTCACTGGATTAGGAGATACTTCCCAGGATGATTCTACGATTTCTATGTCAGAGCTGGAGAAGCTTATGGTAATTGTATCTGAAATTACTCCACAGTCATATTCGTCAGAAACAGCAACGGTGTAATTCCCGTTATCCAGATCTAGAAACACACCATCTAGATTGGTCGCAATTGTATCCCCAGATTCTGCAATAAGAACATAAGTAAGAAGTATCTGATCTCCTGAAGCCGTAACCGTAATACTTCCATCCATAGATTCTGCTGACGAAGTAGGCGTTGATTCTACATCTAAGATTTCGAGTTGTGATAAGGTTATGTCAACTTCTGCTGTATCTCTATTCCCGATATTGTCTTCTATAACCACACTATATAATCCAGTCTCAGTGATATCGATGGTATCTTCGATTGAACCGGTATTCCAGGACATAGAGTAGGGAGGTACGCCTCCTCTTATGGTGGCATATGCTTCTGTCGAGTCTGCTTCAGAACAGAAAACAGTGGTAGGAACCACAATCTCTATATCCACAGCTTCAGTACTGTCTACAAGGGGTATAGACCAATTTCTAAATATAGGTCTATCGCCTCTATTTCCGTCTAAACCATTAGCAATCATAGCCACACTATATAGACCTATCTCTCCATCGGGAATGCTGTCTATTACCCATTCCATATTCCATTCAACGATGCGGTCATCACCGAATGGTACGGCTGGATTATGTCCTGCATAATCTCTATTAAGGCCTTTACGGATAACCATATCATCTGATTGTGCAATAAAGTTTCCAGCTCCCGCAAAACTTTCTTGCACAGCGACCATCTGGAATCCCGCTCTCGCCGCATCGCCATCTGGATTGATTATTCGAAATGTAAGATCGTAAGTTTCGTTCCGGAACAATACTTCTGGTAGGCCTATGATCTCGTACATGCCACTGAGGTTGTTGTTAACTGCTGAGTGGCACTCGTTGCAAGAACGATCCAGTGGAGCTCTGGTAAATCCATTGGTAGGGTTTACAGGATGTAGAGAAGAACTAGACGTGAATAAGCAATAGAGAAAGAAAGCAGAAAAAAGTAAATAGATGACTTTGTTTTTCATATAGCAGATATTTGTGGAAGCAATTGCTTCTTATGTATAGCATCAGTATATGGAAGAAATGGAGAGGATTAGAATAAACTAATCAAGCTCAAGATATAAAATCCTACTTGAATTTTACTTAAACAGTGATTCTACGTAAGCCATTCTGTTAAAAACTTGTAATTGTTCCATGCCTTCTCCTACGCCTATGTACTTAATAGGAACTTTAAATTGGTCGGAAATACCGAGAATTACCCCACCTTTGGCAGAGCCGTCCACTTTAGTTAGGGCAAGTGCTGTAACATCTGTGGCTTCTGTAAACTTAGTGGCTTGTTCGATGGCATTCTGTCCTGTAGTAGCATCTAATACGAGCAGCACTTCGTGTGGAGCTCCTGGTAGTTTTTTATCAATAGACAACTTGATTTTAGTAAGCTCCTTCATCAAGTGTTTCTTAGTATGGAGTCTACCAGCGGTATCAATAATGGCTACGTCAGCACCTGTATTTATGGTATGCTGGACAGCTTCATAGGCTACTGCTGCTGGGTCTGTATCCATACCTTTACTATAGAAGTCTGAACCAGATCTCTCTGACCATATTTTCAATTGATCTACTGCTGCAGCCCTGAAAGTATCACCTGCACCCAGCACAACCTTCTTGCCTCGGGAGATGTACTGATGCGCAATTTTACCTATTGTAGTGGTTTTTCCTACACCATTAACTCCGACTACAAGGATAATATGTGGCTTGGGTTCGTCTGGGAAGACGAAATCCTCTAGATCTACGGTATTGTTTTCAGAAAGAATATCGACGATGACTTGTTTCAGTATCCCATTGAGTTCGTCGGTATTGATGTATTTTACTTCTGCAACTTTTGCTTCTAGGCGATCTATAATCTTGATGGTTGTTTCAAGTCCTACATCTGCAGAGATGAGAATCTGTTCTAAGTCATCTAAGAATGATTCATCTACAGTAGTTTTTCCAGCTACCGCTTTTGAGATCTTAGAAAAAATACTTGTTTTCGTTTTTTCTAAACCTTTGTCTAAATCTTGTTCCTTCTCCTTAGAGAAAAATTTCTTAAAAAAACTCATGTGTATAATTCAGTTGAGAATAGAAGTGCTTTTAAAAATGGATGTCGATAATATGGCTGGCATAATAATCAAACATATGTTTTTAAAGTATTTCACAAATAAAAATAGGCTTTTAATGTTGATTAAAAGCCTATTTTATAATAGTAGGTTAGTACTTATTTCTTATCAGCAAAGAATTCCTTCACTTTATCCTTGTGTACCATTACTTCTTTGTAACTGTACTTGCCAGTAACGGGATCTTTGATGCTTTTAATAACTTTTACAAAGTCTCTTCCCGATCCAGCATTCTGTGCTCTCTGAGCTACTCTTGCGTTTTTCGATACTTTAGCCATTTTACTATTTTATTTCTTTATGAATGGTATATTTCTTCAGGATAGGATTGTACTTTTTAATTTCTAATCTATCTGGAGTATTCTTTCTGTTCTTTTCAGTAACATATCTAGATGTACCTGGCATGCCAGAAGTCTTATGTTCTGTACATTCTAGTATAACCTGAATTCTATTTCCTTTTTGCTTTGCCATGATAGCTGTTTTATCTTATTATAGCTTAACTCCTGTGTAAAGCCCCTTCTTCTGCTGCTTTACCATGAAATCATATATTCCTAACTTGTTGATCGTTCTCAATGCTTGAGAAGATACCTTAAGTGTTACCCACTTATCTAACTCAGGAACGTAGAAACGTTTCTTGTGTAGATTAGGAAGAAATCTTCTCTTCGTTTTCCTGTTCGAGTGAGAAACATTATTCCCTGTTATGGGTCTTTTACCTGTAAGTTGACAAATTCTTGACATCTCTATATTCTTTTTCTTTCTTCTTTATATCGATACAATACCTAATAATCAATGGAGGAAAGTGGTGACTCCGGAAGGGTTCGAACCTTCAACCTCCTGATCCGTAGTCAGGTACTCTATCCAGTTGAGCTACGGAGCC
>CAZFJO010000170.1:0-8535 GCA_964518915.1 uncultured Saprospiraceae bacterium | reverse complement strand
AGTGATTTGAAAAATAAATTTACATACTTGAAATTGAAATATGATATTGAAAAAAATCCAAAAGAATATATTGCATTTACTAAAAGTACTATTTCGATGGATCAATTTATGAGTATTGATAATAGCCAATATGAAAATAGGCTTATTGATAAAATTAGATATAGAAAATATTTACAAACCTTTGATAAATAATTATAAATCTACCCCCATCTCTTCCGCTTCATCCCATTTCCTTAAGTTGATATACGTATGTCCCAACCAGAACTTAGCGAGATTAAGGGTATCGGATGATGGTTTAGATTCAATCAATTCGAGTAGGGTAGTTTCTGCTTTTTCATAGTCATTGAGGGTGAAGAAGTATTTTCCTCGAGCGAGTAAATCCAGATCATCAGGATCCGAGGATTTCGTAGCATCTGGATCGATGGGTTTTTCATAAGTAGCGAAATATGCTTTTTCTTTCTGAATCTGAAGATAGAAAGTAATGATTAAGTAAGTGGCGATACAAGCAACAAGACCGATGATGACCATTAACCAGATTGGTGTTTTATTCCTATTGCGGTTCTCGCTAGGTGGATTATTTCTGACTCCTTCCAGCGCCTCCATAATGTCTAGCTCTAAGAGCGCTTCTGCAACTCTCTCTCCACCTGTATAGTTGTCTATGGCGTAGCGTAAGGCTTCATCTTCTGACAATGCTTTCTGAAATTGCAATGCAGCTTCTTCGGACAGCTTGCCAGCTAGGAATTCTTCTATGTGTGCATAATAATCCATTTCAATATTTCAGCGAATTTAAAATGTCAGGATTTCTATAGAGGTAATCCATCATAGATTTATAGCACTTATATTTTTTCTTTCTTGCCATCATATCGCTTTTGTAATTCATACTTATAGCAATCTCCTTCATACTATAACCATGTGCCCAGAGTAACAACACTTCTCTGCAGATCCCTCCTAAATGATTTAAGACCTTGCCGAGTAAATCGATATTGTTCTTATTAACCAAAAGGCGTTCTGGTGTATGCTGGTCTGGTTGATCATATCCTTGTCTTATTTCTATAGTTTGGTTTTTCTTCTCAGATTTAAAACCTTGTAGAATGGTAAATCTTGCAATACCTGAAAGGTAGTGATTAAGCGACTGATTTATATTAAGTTCAGGTTTTTTCATAACCGTCTTTATGAATTGCATGATGACTTGACTCAGAATATCGTCTAGTCTGGACGTTTCGATTCCGTACCTTTTCATAGTAGATAAGATAGAACTTCTGATTCTATCATCATAATATACACTTTTTATAACTGCATCTCTCTGTGATTTTCCAGCACGAATATCGTTAAGTACCGAAACAATGTCATCGAGATCTATCAAGTAGTGTTGTTTTTTACGTTTAGTGTGACCTCTAATAGATAAGTATTTCAGGTCAGTTCATCTAAAGTAATGAAAACATGTTTCATCTTAAAATCTATCATGGTTTTATTGATACCCGAAGTGCTTTAAGTGGCGATCATCGTTTCTCCAGTTCTCCTTGACCTTTACATTGAGTTCTAAGTAGACATTGTCATCTAAGAACTCTTCTATGCTTTTTCTAGACTCTATTCCTAGTTTCTTTATAGCCGCTCCACCCTTACCGATGAGGATAGATTTCTGTGTTTTTCTAGATACATAGATGGCTGCTCGGATTTTGGTTATGTTTTGTTCGTCATCGTCTCGCTCTTTAAATTCTTCCACGATGACTTCACAACTATAGGGTACTTCCTTCTTGAATTGTAGAAGAATTTTTTCTCTGATAATTTCAGAAACAAAGAACCGCAGATTCTTATCTGACAATTGGTCCTTAGGGAAGTAGGGCGGAGATTCTGGAATAAATGTTTTAATGCGATCGAGGAGATGGGGTACCCCGATTTTTTCGAGCGCAGAAATGGCCATTATATGGTCTGCTTGTATAATTGATTCCCAGTGAGCTTGTATATCAGTTATCCTTTCTTGCTCGCTTATGTCGATTTTATTGATGGCAATGATAAGTGGAAAATCTCTGTTCTGAAGAGATTGTAGCAAGGGTTCGCTCCCATCGTATTCATCATAAGGGTCGGTCAGAAGAATCATAAGGTCGGCGTCTTCTAAAGAAGACATCGCTTGCTGATTCATTGCCGATTGCATCTTGTAGGCTGGGTCATCGATGATTCCTGGTGTGTCAGAAAAGACGATCTGATATTCGTCGTCATTGTATATGCCGAGTATGCGGTGCCTGGTCGTCTGAGGCTTAGACGTCATGATAGAAAGTCTGTCTCCCAGGAGGGCATTCATAAGGGTGGATTTTCCCACATTGGGGTATCCGACGATGTTAACGTATCCTGCTTTATGCATCAGTAGCGTAGTTGTTTTATGGCAATATTGATAATCAACTCTACTTGCTTAACCACATTGCTTGGTTCTAATTTTCTCCAGTTCAGATCCGAAAGATGTTCTCCTATATTACAGTAATATTGTATTCCATGAGATTCCATCTCACGTGCAACATGTTCCTGCGTATTAATCATGGATATCCATCCTCTTTCTTCCTTGATGTCGTCGTACCATTCTTCATAGTACGCGTCGTCATCGCCGTGGAAGTTAAGCACATTTTCCATAACCAGTACGAATCTATAGATGTCGTTTTTAATCATTGTGTCAATAATGTTCCTCTTCAACCACATGACATCGTTGCCGATGCCATCGTTCCACTCTCCGATAAACTCAAGTATCGCAACACCTTCATCATAGTCCACATAGAGTATCTTCGTGTATAGGGTTTCGGATCCGAAACCATCCCACTGTGGATGAATGAAGTAATTGTAAATCTTATTGGTAAATCTAAATTCATCATAGATCCGTCCATACATAGGAGAGGCCTTGTCTTCCGACGCAATGTATCTTTCTCTCCACTTGTAAAAAGGTTCTATGTCATGCATTTCGCAGAAACGTTGATGTCTTATGAACACAACGTTACCAGAAATGATTTAATATTGTATACATTCAAGCAAGAAATAACATCTTTCTTATGGTAATAGTAATCACGGGACCAGAATCTTCTGGTAAATCTCAACTCTCAGAAGCCTTGTCTGCACAATTAGGCATACCCATCATGCATGAATATGCCAGAAAATTCTTAGAAAGTAAAGGAGGAGGCACCTATGATAAAGATGATATAAAACACATAGCCAGGAATCAGATGGTTGAGTCTCTGACCTTTAATAGAAGATACTCAAGCTGGGTGATGGATACCGATGTACTTACATCTATCATCTGGATAGAAGACAAGTATGGACCCGCACCAGAATGGATGACAGATGCATTTATAGAACCTCCATACGATTGCTGTTACTTATTGTGTTATCCGGATGTGCCATGGGAGGCTGATGATCTCAGAGAAGATGAACATAGGAGAGAAGAATTGTATGAAGTATACTTAACGTGGCTGAAGAAATTCAATAAAAAGTACTTTCTTATAAAAGGAGATGATCGCACAGAGCAAGCCCTGATGCATCTGAAAGATGTGCAAGATTATTAGATAAGAAAGTTAATCAATCCCTTTCGTACTATTCACCCATTAACCTAATCCTGGTTAGGAGGATATTAATTTACAAGAAGGGTGTCGATAATCTATTACGGTATCAGTTATTGTATTACTTTTGCCTCAGCTTAAAATAGGGGTGCTTGTCGTCGTGACAGGCTGAGATTATACCCATAGAACCTGTCCAGATAATGCTGGAAAGGGATAATCGATTGAGACTTAACCGTCTTTCCCCTCTATTATTTTATTAACCCATGGTCCGATTAGGATCACATGATAGAAATTATGAATAGAGGAATTATCATCACATTGCTGTGCTTCATTTCAATAAGCATATTCAGCCAGGCTACCATCCGCGGCACGGTAAAAAATAACAATGGCGAGAAGCTAGAATTTGCTTCAGTGTTCTTAGTAGGTACATCCTATGGTTCTGTCTCACAAGTAGATGGTACATATGCCATAGAAGGCGTTCCGACGGGATCATACACGCTTAAGTGTACCTTTCTAGGATATACGCCTACTGAACAATCCATACTCGTCGCTGGAACAGAAGTAAGATATGACATTACTTTAGGCGGAGATGCATTCCAGCTGGACGAAATAGAAGTTTATGCCAATCGCCTAGATAGTGAGTCGGCGTATGCGTATACCATGGTCAACAAGGAAGAGATCGAAGATAGAAATTCAGGGCAGGATATGCCTTTCTTACTAAGGTTTCAACCCTCCATGGTCGTAACCTCAGATGCTGGCGCAGGTATCGGATATACAGGAGCACGGATTCGTGGATCTGATCCTACCCGGGTCAATGTAACGATCAATGGTATTCCTCTCAATGATTCTGAATCGCAGGGCGTATTCTGGGTAGATCTCCCAGATTTAGCCACTAGTGTAAAAGATATCCAAGTCGTAAGAGGCGTAGGCCCTTCTACCAATGGGGCTGGATCATTCGGTGGAACCATCGGAGTCAATACACTTGATACCAGAATCAATTCATATGTTGATGCAACATTAGGGGCAGGTTCTTACGGAACATTTAGATCTTCTGTAGCTTTAGGAACCGGATTGATGAATGATCGTTATACGGTAGATGCTCGATATTCAATTATTAAATCTGACGGATACATAGATCGCGCATCAAGTGACTTGTCTTCATGGTATTTTTCTGCAGGTCGCTTAGCGCAAAATAGCAGCTTGCGATTTTTAGCTTTTTCAGGCCATGAAACGACTTATCAGTCTTGGTTCGGCAGTCCAGAATCTAAGGTAAATGGAGAAGAGGATGAATTGAGAAATCACTACAACAATAACGTAGGTTCCTTGTATAACGGAGCTCAAGATTCCATCAACCTATTTGGCTCTGACCGAAGATTTAATTACTACCAATACGAAAATCAGGTAGATGATTATAGACAGACACACTTACAATTGCATAGTTTTAATAAACTGAGTGAACGCATATTATTTAATGCAAGTCTGCACTATACGAAGGGTAAAGGGTTTTTCGAAGAATTTAAAGCAGATGAAGACCTTGAAGATTACGAAATATCAGGAGGTGGAAGTTCGGATCTGGTCCGCCGGAGATGGCTAGATAATGATTTCTACGGTTTAACATTCTTGACAAGTTATGATACAGAGAAAGTGACGGTTTCTCTAGGTGGTGGAGCTAATAATTATGTAGGTGGACACTTCGGAAAGGTGATCGATGTCATTTCAGGTCAAGACTTCGATAGGGACAACCGATATTATTTTAATGAAGGAAATAAATCTGATATCAATGTATTCCTGAAAGGGGATTATCGGTTAAACGATAAACTGACACTTTTCTCTGATCTGCAAGTCCGTACCATCGGATACGATGTGGAAGGAGATGACAATGATGGAGTAGATATCAATATAGAAGACGATTTTTCTTTTTTCAACCCTAAGGCTGGTCTCTTATATCGATTTAACAACGAATGGGAAGGATATGCTTCCTTTGCTGTAGCTAATAAAGAGCCTGGTAGATCAGACTTTACAGATAATCCGATCGAACGATTGCCTCGTTCTGAAAATCTACAAGACTGGGAAGCGGGGGTAAAATACAACCAACCTTCAGGAAGTATCGGCGTCAATTTTTACTACATGAATTATACAGATCAACTGGTTAATACAGGTTTACTCAATGATGTCGGAAGTGCGATAAGAATCAATGCTCCTAGTTCTTTCAGACGTGGTATAGAGCTTGAAGCATCAGGCGCTCAAGGCAAATGGCAATATGCTGCCAATGCAACTCTAAGTCAAAACAAAATTGATCAAGTAGATGAAATTATATATGATTATACCAACGGATTCGAAGTCATTACGAATACCATCGATGATGTAGACATTTCATTCTCTCCGTCTGTAATCGGAGCGGCAACGATAGGGTATAGTCCACGGAATGATTTTACAACCCAGTTGTTGTTTAAGTATGTGGGTTCACAGTTTCTAGACAATACATCTAATGACGAAAGGAAGATAGATGCGTACCAGACCCTAGACCTGGCCTTTATGTATGAGCCAAAAATCAAGAACACTAAGAGGGTTTCAATACAACTTGACGTGCGCAATGTACTGAGTAACCTGTATTCTGCTAATGGGTATACCTATAGCTTTATATTCGGTGATCTTATCACAGAAAATTTTCTCTACCCACAGGCAGATAGGAATTTCATGTTGACACTAAGAGTGGGACTTTAAGCCTTAACTTCCGTTAGAAGTTTTTACTAAAAGTAAACCAGAATTCGATAGAAGTATTGTTGATGTCTCTTACGAAATCATCCGCTACGAATAATAGCTCGATGTTGTACTTCCAGTTGTCTCCACCTTGTACATATCCTCCACCTATGGCAGGGAAGCCCTGAGTCTGACGACTATTTCCGAGGTCGAAATTAACAAGGTTGTACTCTCCTTGAAGATAAAAACTCTGGTGGACCTTAGCTCTCAATAAGGCAAATGGACCATAACTGCTAAAGCTTAAATCTTCTTGCCCGAATGGTTGATTGATGAATTCATAGTCATACCTAAAACCAGCACCTACCGTGAGGTACTTGTTGAACTTCACTCCTACACTTGGTTTTAAATCGATTCCGAACCCAGACCCAAATCCAATGTTTCCTATTCTTATCTCATAATTGATTCTTTCTGAAAAGGAAAGTTTATCTTCTTGCTCAGTTCTATTTCGATCTCTAGATCTGCGACTTCTCTGAGCATCAAGGCTATCTACGATGAATATGGTAAGAACAAAAACTGCAAAAATTATTTTTATCTTTTTCAAGCTATAAGGGATTGATACAATAGTTTAACGAAGTTGCGAAGATAATGTTAGTTAACCAATTCCTAAAATTGAATGATTCTTTCCTTTTCTTAGGAAATAACAGTCAACTAGGAGTCAATATTCAGGGATATCCCCTAGTGCCATTCCATGGATTTCTGAATAAACGTTACTTTTATGTGACGATTTGACACTTCCTTCCGTTGGAATTTAATAGATTCCCATATTATTAAAAGTTATATTTGTTAGATGAAACCTATTTTATCCATTTTAATGGTGTTATTTCTGTGCGCGTGTGTTGGTACCTTGATTTCAGCACAAGAAGATGTCCTCAGTCATGAGT
Organism: uncultured Saprospiraceae bacterium; assembly: GCA_964518915.1. GTDB lineage: Bacteria > Bacteroidota > Bacteroidia > Chitinophagales > Saprospiraceae > JABDLO01. Next base: position 1,358 of record CAZFJO010000170.1, on the reverse strand, counting down.
TCCATTCTTATCAAGTTCTAGATATAAAAACCAGTAATTCTTATCGCGATTCTAAATCTCGCAGTGACCAGGTAATTATGACATTCCCGTCCATTGATGGCAGTGAAGATATAGCATTCGAAATGTATCCGAGTGATGTGATTTCTGATGATTATGTATTAACCATTTCTGATGGAAATGGTATGATTGAAAGAAAAGGAACCGATGTAGTTCCTATGTATGGTTATGCTGTAGGAGATCCTTCAATGAAAATAACCTTGACCATGGCACCTGATTATATGGTCGCATCTATCAGAGGTAATAACATAGATTATTACATAGAACCCTTAAATAAGTTCGATAAGTCTGCTCAATCTGGCAGATATGTGATGTACAGAAGTTCTGATGTAAAACCACATGATGGAACTTGTGGACATACCTCACCTAAGAATATTTCTTCTCAGGTGGAAGAAAAAAGAGTAAGGAATAATTACAGAGCGGGCGATTGTTACATTGTAGATTACTATGTGAGTTCCGACTCAGATATGTACAATGATTTCGGAAACAATGTTTCTGCTGTAGAAAGTCATGTAATTTCTATCATGAACTTAATGAATACGGATTACGATGATTCATTTGCAGATGAGATTAGATTTGAGATTTCTGGTCAACTTGTCTCTACTTCTAATAATGGAGATGTCTGGGAAGCTCGAGCATCCTATACCGACATAGGAGATCTTCTTGATGATTATACAGCATGGGGACCCGGTAATATAAGTCAAGAGCATGAGCTATCTACTTTATGGTCAGGATTAAATATGTCCGGAAATGTTATTGGATTGGCATGGATAGGAGTTGTATGCAACAATGGATTTAGGTACAACGTAATGGAAAATTATTCGAGCAATTCGAATAGTCTAAGGGTGTTGTCTAGCCATGAGATCGGGCATAATTTCTCTGCAGGTCATGACGGTGGAAGTGGTTTTATTATGTCTCCTTCTGTCAACAATACTACAGCATGGAGTTCAGGATCAGTAGCGAATATCGAATCTCATTATAATTCTAGATTAAGCTGCTTTACCTCTTGTGGATCAGGAGGCGGAGGTGGAGGAGGTGGCAGCGCGCCTGATGCCGATTTCAATTTCACCATAACAGATCCATGTGCCACAGGTGAGGTAATCTTTACAGATAATTCTAGTAACAACCCGGATAGTTGGTTTTGGACATTTGAAGGAGGGAATCCTTCTTCTTCCACTGCTAGAAACCCTATCGTAAGTTATCCTCAATCTGGAACTTTTGATGTAACGTTATTCGTCTCTAATAATGATGGAGATGATCAGATCTCAAGAAATAATATTATTACGATTAGTTCTGGACCC
>CAZFJO010000169.1:0-8553 GCA_964518915.1 uncultured Saprospiraceae bacterium | reverse complement strand
GGATGGTTTTCATTGATTGAGTAAAACTTAATAGATTCTATATTTTCTTTATAAATACTGTCACCTTTATAGGAGGAAATGAAGTTATTAAGCATAAAAAATGTGCCCGACCCTTTCTGATGAATAATCAGAACGCCATCACCGATATTCTCTAAGACTTCATGAACATCTGTATAATTTTGATTTAACTTAACCATATTGCGATTTAATACTACACTAGAAACACAGGTTATGCCAATTAATGAAATCTCACTAATGGCTATACAACACACTGAATATCAATTATATAATAAGAATAACGATTTATCAACTGGAACTGTAATGAGGTGAATTTCCTATATATCCGATTTAAGTTGATGATATATCAGAAAACTGAATTAGAGAGGAATGGCGATACTTACAATTGTGCCCACGGGCTCATTCGGTCTTATTGAAATATTTCCTCTGTGCTTCTCTATTATTGAGTGAGAAATACTTAGCCCTAGCCCCGTTCCGTTTTTTGCTCCTTTGGTTGAATAAAATGGTTCGAATACTTTAGAATAGGATTCTAGAGGGATCCCCTTGCCTGTATCCTCGATCTCAAATCTTGCTTCATTAGCTGATTTAATGGCTGAAATAGTAATTGTTCCTTTCCCTTCTATCGACTCTATGGCATTAATAAGAATATTCATAAAAACTTGGTTAAGTTGGCTAGGATAACACCTAACAAGCATATCTTCTGATTCGTAATTCTTATGGATGGTTATCCTATCTTTCTGACGATTAGCCAGCAATAAGAGCGTTGATTCTATGCCTTTAATCACATCATATTCAATCATGTTTTTAACATCCTCCTTGGTAAACATCCTTATGCTCTTGACAATTTCGGTTGTTCTCTTTGCGCCTTCATCTATCGCCGCAATCATCTGCTCGATATCTTTATATACCGTTTCTTTATCGTCAACATCGTTGTTCTGAATGGTTGAGACCAACCTCTTTAAATTATTAACTCCGTTGTAAATAAAATTGACAGGATTATTTATTTCATGAGCAACACCGGCTGTGATCTGACCTAGCGATGCAAGTTTTTCTGATTGAATAAGCTTAGTCTTTACATCTATTAATTTCTTCTGACTTTCCCGTTGTTCAGTTACATCATTAACCAATGCAAATGTATACTGATAATTGCCTTTATCATCATATATAAAAGTTATGTGCGTTTCTGTAATGGCTGTTTTTCCATCTTTGGATATCAATTTCTTATTGGGTTCTAAAAGATAGTTACGTTTATTTATTAGTGCTTCTAAATACCTTTCTGAATCGCGGTCAAGGTCATCAGGATGGGTGATATCCATCATCGTCTTCTTTAATATTTCTTCCTTAGTCATATTGACAATCTGACAAAACTTACTATTGCAATTGATAATAAATTCACCAGGATTTTCAACATAAATTATCCCGATAGGACTTTTCTCAAAATAGCTTCGGAATAGATCTTCATTCTTCCGCAATATTACTTCCGCTTTTTTAATCTGCGTCATATCTCTGATCAGAACTGCGGCTCCATATTGATCGCTATCCAATTTTATCTTATTGAATTTTAAATCAAAGTAGACGCTCTTATAGATGAGATTGATCCATAAGCTATCCAGGTTTTCTGAAATCAATTGGTCAATCCCATTGAAGACGTGTTCGTTTAAAAAACCGACTAACCCTTCTTGAGTGCTATTTGCTTCCAATTCCGAAACGACCAATTCGTCGTATAAATCATTAGACAATATGATTTCCTTATCTGCATTGTAGATTACTAAGGGTTCAGGTACTTGTTTTAAAAATGTTTCCTTTAACTCATTGGTTTTTTCTAGTTTGCCAGTTTGTTCATTTATTACCTTCAACAGGCTTTTGTTTCTGTTTTCAATCTGTCTGATTCGGAACCAATAAATAAAGCATAGCAATCCAGAAAAAATGGCTAGCATCAGTAATTTAAATCCAACCGATTTATAAAAAGGTGGTTTAATAGTAATCTCAATAGATTTTATATCGTCATACATCTTTCCTCCTGCAGCAGCACCTCTTAACTGAAAAGTATAGTCGCCATGGTTTAAGTTCATAAACTGAACTTCTTTATTACCCTTTACTTTTATCCAGTTGTGGTCATAGCCATCTAGTCGGTAATAAAATTCATCATTCTCCGGGTTTCGGAAATTTATATTAGAAAATCTGATCACGAAATTGCATTCCTCATTCTCGAACTTATATGACTCTTTCAGTGGATAACTAAACGTCAATCCTTCTATATGGTCGTGCGGTAATATTTCGATTTCAGTAAGTATAGGCCGAATCGTATCTATAGAATTCTTCACATCAATGGGATTGAACTTAGAGATGCCACTGATGCCTCCGAAATAAAAATAGCCATCGTTATCTTTAGCACTTGCATTGGTATTGAATTCGCTTGCCTGAAGGCCATCATATATATTATAATTTATAATATTTAAATCATTATCTATTAATGATATACCTTGATTAGTGCCGATCCATACATCATTATCAGAATCAATCTCAATACTGTATATTACATCGTTATCTAAGCCATCTTTTCTTTCTAAGTAATGTATTGCATCAGAAGAAACATTTACTTTATTTAATCCTGCAGATGTTCCTACCAGTATCTCCGAATCAGAAAACTGTTTTATACATCGTACGCTATTGTGGCTTAAAGCAAGATCTGTCGTCGTTGAAAAATATCTAACTTCACCCTCTGGATTCTTTAGGAAAAGACCATTCTGGGTACCTACCCATAAGTTGTTACTTGTATCCAGAAATGTACAAGTTACCATTGTCTCACCATCCGTAGCATACATGGAATGATCAAGTGTTATTTGCTCTATTGATCGTTTATTTTTATCATATTCATATAAGCCGCCATCTGTAGAAACATATACTACTTCATCTGTCTGGGCAGTATGTCTAACTGAATTATTGTTAATGTAATAAGGAGGTTCTTGAGATGAGGAAAAGTTCTGAACTTCTTTTTTCTTAAGATCTATATGATAGAACCCTTCATCGAATGTGCTTACCCATATATTTTCAGAATCCCGTATCACATTTGATACGAATGAGATCTCAGGGATGAAATTCATAAAAGACGAAAGGTCGATAATCTCATTTTTTTCAGTGATGATTTTCACCCCTTTTTCTGTAGACACAATTATTTCTTCACCATCATTACAGATGTGCCATACTTTATTGACTCCTGAAATATTACCTTCTTGATTGTCGATACTTATTTTTTGAAACAAGGGTTCTTTTTCTGATAACTTGACCACTCCTGTTCCTATGCTTAATAAGAGTTCATCGTTATCAGATACTAAACTTTCAATGGCAACCCCTTGAGGAAACACACCTTCTTCTTTTTTATCGAATGATTGAGACGCGCAATCGAACGTTACAATCCCTTTAGATGTACAGAACCAAAAATGGTTATGCCAGTAAACGATATTTCTAGTGTCGATATAATTATATTCTTTAAAATCCCACACCTTGCCACTGTCTGTGTCATGGACAACAAGCTTATCCATGTACGCTACGCATAAATAGTTGCTTCGGGTATAGAGTCGCTGGATTGGTTTTTCATTACTTACTGGTCCGAATGAGAGCTTCTCTAGAGCCTTCGTAGTATTGTTATATGTATAAATCCCGCTTCTCGTATTGAGAAGCAATCCGTCTTCTTCGTACTTGGTAATATTCTCTATCTCCATCCCATTAAATTGCCTACTTGAAAGTAGACTACTTGACTCAATATCGATTAGATACAATCCTGTACGCGATAAAGCAAAAACAACATTGTCGATGATCTCAATTTCAGATATATACAGACCCGATAATGCGATTGAATCTCCATTAAAATTATAGAATGAATATGTTTCTAAACTTAATCGTGACAATCCCGAGGAAGTAGCAATCCACATATTATGAAAAGCATCACACTTTAAGTCCGTTATTACATTACCGCAGATGGTATTGTTATCTTCTCTATTGTGCCTATAGGTTTCAATATTGATTCCATCGAATCGGTTGAGCCCATCGGCTGTGCCTAACCACAGAAAACCAGAATCATCTTGAGCCATCGCAATCACTGTATTCTGACTTAATTTGTTATGGAAGTTAAGCGGCGTTGCATACTGAGCGGAGGAGACCTCGCAGATTAAGAGAAAAATTAATATCCTAAATATCATTTCCGTTGAATTCCTAATTTCTGCATTCTACTAATCAACGTTTTAGGGTTGATGTTGAGAATTTCTGCAGCGCCACCAGGCCCAAATACTTTTCCACTTGTTCGCAGCAGTGTTGATTTTATATACATCTTTTCATTCTCAGCCAGTGACAACCCATTATCCGCACTGAAGGTATAGCTTTCTGGAGTCCAATTGCTAAAGCTAAGGTCCATTCCGTTTTCTAAAATCATATAACGCTGTATTATATTCTCTAATTCACGGATATTCCCTGGCCAGTCATAAGCCATTAATTTTTTCATCCCTTGTGTGGAAATCTTAGTTTTATTAATCCCTAGTTTTAAACTATACTTTTCCAGAAACCTACTGCATAATAAGGGAATATCATCCTTGCGTTTACGGAGTGGTATCGTTTTTATAGGAATTACGTTAAGTCTGTAAAATAAGTCTTCACGAAACTTTCCACTTGCAATTCTTTCCTCCAAGTCTCTATTCGTGGCAGCTAGAACCCTTGTTTCCACTTTAATGGTGTGGTTACAACCTAAGCGCTGAAACTCACCTTCCTGAAGGACCCTCAGCAACTTAGTCTGTACGTTTAGACTAAGTTCTCCAATCTCATCTAAAAAAATAGTCCCGCCATCTGCAAGTTCGAATCTTCCTACGCGATCATTAACGGCTCCCGTAAATGCACCCTTAACATGACCAAACAATTCGCTCTCAATCAAGTTGTCAGGAAGGGCCGCACAGTTTACTTTTATAAAGGGCTTATCCGATAAAGCGCTAAAGTTGAAAATGGCATTTATAATCAATTCTTTTCCTGTTCCTGTTTCACCTTGCACAAGGCAAGTCGTATTGGTACTGGCTATTTTTTCAATGTTAATCAGCAATGCCTTGTAATCCTCATCATTGGTATCTATATCTATAAATTCGTGGGTATTGGTAATCTCGGTTTTTAAATACTTGTTCTCTTCTTTCAATTTTTGGTTGAGTTCAGAGAGCTCCTTTACAAGGTCTTTGTTTTGTTTTCTTACCTCATATAACTCCATCCCCGTTCTTAAGGTCTGTTGCATCTCTGATTGTTCCCACGGTTTCAATACGAATCGATATATACTACAATCGTTAACTGCCTTAAGTATCACTTCTACATCACTATACCCGGAAAGTATGATGCGTATGCAATCTGGATAAAGCCTCTTAACCCTTTTTAAAAACTCAATCCCTGACATTCCGTCCATACGTTGATCACTGATGACCAGCTTAATTTCATGCTCTTTCAGTATATCTAAACCCTCAAAAGCATTTTTCGCCGTATGTATATTATACAGGTGCCTGAAGGCTATCTTAAACGTATTGAGATTATGCAACTCATCGTCGATGTAAAGAATATCTACCATACTTCCAATAAAATACAATTCTAGTTATTAATCAAATTTATCATCGAGAAACTAAAACTACTACTCTTTCATGGCTAGGGTAAGCATTGCCTATACCATGCTATATCCCTCTAGAACATATTACACTACCCTTTCTTATGGTAACAGAAGCGCAGAATGGTGGAAGTAAACTAGATCGACAGAAAATATATGGACTGCTATTTATCTAAAATCACATCGATTCGTTCTACCAGTTGTGCATGCTTAGCATACCCTCTAGATAAAACCAATGGACTCCGCCCATCCTCTGTTGAAATCAATAACGACGGAAATCCCCTGACTCCTAAGTTTCGAGCCTTCTGAAAATCTCCTTTTACCTTTTCTTTCATCTCTTCTGACTGAAAAAGCGTGTTGAATTCCTCGACATCAATCTCAAGCTCCTTCAATATAGAATGGTACGATTCCACCTTGTGTAATTCCAAGTTGTCCGCATAAAATGCAGCTTGGACTTTATCATAAAAGGTAAGCTCTTTTTCTCCTGCAATTTCTCTTACACAGACAACCGCTCTCGCAGGAGGTTCAGTGTCATAATTTAAGTCATCTCGATCGAGGATATCATACTTGAATTTCTGACCACTTGCCTTGCCTACTTGTTCCCAGTGATGAACCAAGTAATCTTTCATTGAAGACATAGAATCCGTAAAATATGGGCGCAACCCGCCTATGACCAATTCCAGAGATAACTCCTCTTTATAGTGATCTACAACCTTGTCAAGTTCTGGAGCGAAACCGTAACACCAAGAGCACATCGGATCACCTACATATATTAATTTCATAAGGGCCAAGTTAAAAGCAATTAGATGAAATCAAGATTAATACAGAAAGTATGATTCTTAAACGAGTTCTAGGTGACAATTTAGAATTCTTAACAGAGTGGAAATTCAAGATTTTAGGTGCTTTCAGTAAAAGAGTTTACCTATATCAATTTCATCATAAAGTGGGTGTGGGAGAGATAAATTATTGCTGAAGGATCTGCATTTCATTAAGCAGAATACCTAGGCCATGTATATAGATTCTTTTTAATTGTTCGTAGTATTGCTAGACCTAACCAAGTATAAAAGATGAAAGAAGTATATATCGTAGATGGAGTAAGATCGCCTTTCGGCAAATTTTGCGGAAGCTTATCAACCATCAGAACCGATGACTTAGCTGCCATTCCTATAAAATCACTTGTTGAGAAATATCCACAGATTCCGGGAGAAGCCTATGAAGATGTCATCCTCGGATGCGCCAATCAGGCGGGAGAAGACAATAGAAATGTAGCTAGAATGGCATTGCTACTTGCCGGACTACCCTGGTCTGTTCCAGGAGAAACCATAAATAGGTTGTGCTCATCTGGTATGTCTTCAGCCATTCAAGCGAGTAGAGCCATTAAAGCAGGAGATGGAGATATTTTTATAACGGGAGGCGTAGAACATATGACGCGTGGACCGTGGGTTATCTCTAAAGTCTCTAAACCGTTCGGAAGAGATGCACAGATGCATGACAGTAGTTTCGGATGGCGATTCGTCAACAAAAAATTTCACAAGATATTCGGAACAGACGGCATGGGAGTTACTGCTGAAAATCTTGCTGAAAAATTTAATATAAGTAGAGAAGATCAAGATAAATTCGCTTACTGGTCACAGATGAAAGCGGCCCGAGCCCAAGAGAGTGGCAGGCTAGCACAAGAAATAGTTTCTGTGGAAATACCCCAGAGAAAAAGAGACCCTATTGTATTCAATAAAGACGAATTTATAAGAGGCAATACGACTCTAGAAGTTCTGGGCAAGTTAAGAACCGCTTTTAAATCAGAAGGAGGAACAGTTACTGCTGGAAATGCTTCAGGCTTAAATGATGGTGCTGCAGCATTGATGATTGCCTCAGAGGATGCTGTAAAAAAATACAACCTCAGTCCACTGGCAAGAATTGTGAGTTCAGGAGTAGTCGGTGTCGAACCGCGCATAATGGGCATAGGTCCTGTAGGCGCTTCTCGGAAAGCACTTAAGAAAGCTGGCCTCCAGTTGTCTGACATGGATATCTTAGAATTAAATGAAGCCTTTTCTGCGCAAGTGTTGGCTTGTACTCGGGAACTGGGAATTGCAGATGACGACCCTAGAATCAATCCCAACGGTGGAGCCATTTCTATCGGTCATCCTCTCGGCGTATCTGGAGCGAGAATCCTTCTTACTGCTGCACTGGAATTACAAGCGCAGAATAAAAAATATGCTCTAGCTACCATGTGTGTCGGTGTGGGTCAAGGTTACGCAACTATAATTGAAAAGGTTTAGTAATCATCACACAGTGATGACATCACCATATCTTTTCATAATCATATCCTTAACCGGAGAGAAATCTTTATCGGGATTGAGTAGGACTTGATTGAACAGCCCTTGAAATAACAAGTTAAAATAAGTAGTCTCTAAGTGAGGGTCCTCTACTCCTATTTCGGTAAAACACTTCTCTAGTGAAGACTTAAGCATACTCAGGATCAGAGGATCAATTCGCTTTGTAACCCAACTCAATGAAAATATGATGCGCCAGAATTTGACTTGGTCTCTGCTCAAGCCAAATGGCAATTCAATGATACTTGCCAGCCGCTTTCTAGGATCTTTTTCTTCATCTATTTTGTCGAAGACCTTCTTAGCCCTTGATCCTCCCCATTTCATTAAAGCTTCAAGCAATCCATTTTTACTACCGAAATGCCGAAAGATAAGGCCCTGGGACACACCGGCTTCATTCGCCAGAGCATATGTTGACACTCCGTCGTAACCGTGCTCAGCAAAAAGCTTCATAGCCGCTTTCAATATCTGTTTTTGCTTGTCTGTCATCTCCGTATGAGAATAAATTAATTTTCTCAAAAGTAAGTAATTAATTACTTACTTTTGTATTATATTTGAACTTTACGAATCTTTACTGTTTATACA